>JAFGBA010000367.1 GCA_016933395.1 Sedimentisphaerales bacterium
CCTTGCTGACGCAGCAGGTAATAATCCTGCACCACGCGCTGTGTGCGGAAAAACATATACCCGACGCCTAATAACAGCGCCACCAAAGCGATGGTGACGGTCGTTTCCACCATCGCCCAACCGCTCGTGCGTTTTTTGTGATGAAAAATCATGTTGGAGGAATGTATTTGTATGGTTTTCATAAGCTACATCATACAACAATCGAGCGTTCCTTGAATTAGGGCGACGATAGGTGTAAACAGGCTATATACTATCGTTCCCATCACCAGCGCCAGGGCGAGGATGCACAACGGCCAGAAGACGCATCGCGCAATGCTCACCCAGTAACTGTAAGCGTGTCGATACATGCCTTCCAATTGGCCCAGAATGTAGGGAGTGTTGCCGCGATTAACGTTGTCGTCAAAGGCCCAGGCCAGCGGTGCGCCCATCCGGTTTGTGCGGGCACTGTGGGCCGTGTCGCCGCCCTGGCGCACCTGCGCCAGCCAGCGGCGCAGCCGCGGCCGAAAACAGTAATTGACGTCGGCGTCGATGGCGTAAGCAATGGCGTTATCGACGGTCGTCCCGGCGTTCAGGCACAAACGCAGCGCCGCCGTGGTGCGCAGCAATGAATAATTAAGTTCGTACCAGTGCGTAACCGGCAGGTGCCATTTAATCCAATCGCCCAGACGAGAGAGAAAGCTCAAATATCTTGGCTGCCGCGGCTGAAAACGTGTATATATATATGTGCCTACACAGATGGCTAATATCAGTAAAAATGTCCAGGGTAACCAGTAACATTTATAAACAAACCAGGATGAAAAACCTACTAAATTTTCCGTTGCTGCGGGCATTTTAATACTGAAATCTTCGAAAATACTTCGAAACTTGGGTATGACAAAAATCATGATGCCCATTACGATGCAAAAACCAACGGACAAAACGATAAGGGGATAAACCGGATGTACGGGTTCCACGCGGTGAAACCGGTCCGTTTTAACCAGCAGGTCGGCTTCAATGCTCTTAAGAGCCAGAGGAGTTTGATTAACCCGTTCGGCCAACGTGATAAGCGCCAGCGCATCGCTGGGACATCGTGGATAACCTTGCCGTAAGGCATCGCTAAGGGAATATCCCTGTGACAACCAATAAGCAATATCACGGAGAATGCGTCCTGGCGCATCCTCGCGCTCTCCGGCGGCGTAAAGAGCTTCCGATAGGGGCAGGTTTTGGCGCATGGCGGCGCTGATGGTGCTCAGCACCGTCAGGGTTGTGTTACGCTTGCTGATAGGGGCAAAATGGATAAGCGGCGTTAGTGTTTTTTCATCCACTTTTTTAAGAGAGCGTTTCGCAAGGGAGATGATTGCGAATAAAATGCAGGTTAAAATTACCGCCAACAAGGTGCTTATACTAATTGCCATTGAGGCCGCATCTTCGTAATAAACACCCCAGATAAATAAACCAATGATGATTGGTGCTGAAAACAATAAGGCCAACCACGGCTTTTTGGTTGCCAGATATCCATCTAACGCCAGTAAAATCAAAGCGATAATAATCATCATGTTAACCGCTCAAGTCGGAAACCAGTGTCACCAAAGGCATAAACAGCGCCACTACCGTTAAGGCGATAAAGCCGCCTACCGTTATTAACATAATCGGCATCAATAGGGCCTGAAGGCGGGCCTGCCCGATATGTGTTTGCTTGTCGTACATATCGCTCAGGCCGTAAAGATTGTCTTGTAGTTCGTTCCGTTGTGCTCCCAATTGCATGGAATAAATGAAAAACCGGGGAATGAAATTACACGCCTGGCCCGCTACTGCCAGTGTCGTGCCCTGTTCGATTTGCCGGGCGACAAGATCCGCTTCGCGCTTGAGAAGCTCACAACCGGTGGTGTCTGCACTGGTGCGCATGGCGTCAGGCAAATCCTCACCTGTGCCTATGATCACCGCCAGAGCATCGGCGAAACGGCTTAGCAAACTAACGCGGTACAAGCGTCCTAATACCGGTACCGCGAGATAGACGGTTTCTTTGAAGGCTCGCCCTCCGGGAGAAAGCGATAAAACACGGCCCAACACCGGTATGCTGATTATCAGTACGGCAAAAACACTCCAAAATACCACAATAAAGTCAGGCAGGTTTATGAAAAATTTCGTTATAGCCGGCAACGCAATGCCGAAATCCTTGAAAATTTCTCTAAAGGAGGGCACAACCAGCAGGCCGACACCGGTAAAAATTAGCATGGCCAGGATAAACACCACCAGCGGATAAAGCGTAGCTTCGATAATCGCTCGGCGCGTGCGGGCGCTGGTTTCCAGGTGTCGGTTGAGGCTAACAAGCATTTCCGGCAGTCTGCCGCTACGGACGCCCGCCTGCAAGATGCGGCCGTAAAGTGGCGGAAAGACCCCTTTTTGCTTGGCAATCGCCTGCTCGATGCCCACACCGTGGTCGAGATCATCAGCAAGTTGCTCCACCACCCGACGCATCCTGCCCGATCGCACATCACCGGCCAGTTCCCGCAATCCTCTTTCGAGTGGAATGCCCGCTTCCGTAAGCGAGGCAAGTTGCTGATTAAACAGGATGAACTCATGTCGTCCGATAAAGGTTCGCGGGGGTGCGGATGGTGCTTTTTCGACCTGATTGACGGTAAGATTCATTTCCCGCAAGTATTCGGCCGCCTGTTCCGATGAGCCTGCTTCGAGCGTGCCGGTCATCAGCCGCCCCGAAGTGGTCAACGCCTGGTAACTGAAAATAGTCATAGGTAACTCACTATCTGATTTTGTTGCGGAAAGCGTTGTTATTCCATTGTCATTCTGAGCGCAGCGAAGAATCTCTCTTTATCATATATTATTATTCTTCAGGACAAATCCGGTTAAGTTCTTCCCGAGACGTAATGCCATCCGCCACAAGTCGTTGTCCGTCCTGCCGCAGGGTCATGTGGCCGCGGCGGAGGAGATTGTTTTGCAATTCGTCCAACTCACATCGATCCAACAACGCGCGGCGCAGGTCGCCGTCCAATTCAACCAGTTCGGCGATAAGCCGCCGACCCTGATAACCGCTGTCATAACAGGCCGAACATCCCACCGACCGGCAACCGCTGACGGCGTCGGGCTTTTTACACGCCGGGCAAAGACAGCGAACCAATCGCTGATTTAATACCGCAATAACCGACGAGGTTACTTGATAAGGTTCAATCCCCATCTCCAGCAAACGTAGTAAAGCCGTGGCGCAGGAGCCGCCATGTAAGGTGCTTAAAAGCAGGTGTCCGGTCAGCCCGGCTTCAATGGCAATCCGCGCTGTCTGAGCGTCGCGGATTTCCCCGAGCATAAGCACCTGGGGGTCCTGCCGCAGCAACGACCGCAGTGCCACCGGAAAAGTCATTTCCCCGTGGGGAGGAATTTGAACCTGGGTGACGCCGTCGATTTGTTGTTCCACGGGGTCTTCCAAAGCGACAATGCTTTTACCCGGCTCTTTGCTGAGAATGAAGCGCAACATGGCGGCCAACGTGGTGCTTTTGCCGCTTCCGGCCGGACCGGTCAGCAGAATAATACCCTGTGTTTGACCGGCCAATTGCTTTAGACGATTTCCCATCGCCGGTGAAAAGCCCAATTGGTCCAGGTGAAACAACTCCGCCCGACGATAAAAAAGCCTCACCACGGCCCGCTGCCCATGAATAGTAGGGAATACAGAAAGACGCATATCCCGCAGGTCATCGCAATCCGGCCAGACAATATGGCCTTCCTGGGGGATATCATTACGATAGGTTAATAAGCCGCCGAGGACTTTCAGTCGGGTCACCATGTTTTGCGACCAGGCGGCGGGAAAGGTTTCAATAGTTTGTAACTGCCCGTCCAGCCGAAACTTAACGAATATGGCGTCCGCCATCGGCTCGAAATGAACGTCACTGGCATGGGCTGTGACCGCTTGTGTCAGCAAATCATGCACTAGGGTGACAACCTGAGGACCTTGGGCGTCAGGCGATTTGTCATTCTGCTTAAAAAACATTGATATTGCTGTAACCTGCTTAAAAGTAACCGTTTAAATCAAATAGCCATCTCCCCGACTACCATACAAGACGCCCCAGGGTTGCCCAACGTTACAAAAACATGAATACTTTGAGAAAATCTCCCCAAAATAAGTTTTTTCTGGTAACATACATGGAGTGTGAAGCGTCTGGAATGTCGGATGGTTGATTTTGGCGGCCAGAGATGCAAACCAGGGCAGCACGAATTTCCTTGGCGGGGGAATTGGCGAAAGCAGGTTCTCTGCGCGTCGATCATGTTTGGGTGCTCGAGGCGATGCAGACTCATGGCCAGGCACTGGTGAATTTGCTCTGGCGTATTTTGGGCAATGACCAGGATGTTTGCGACGCATATCAGGATACTTTTTTAAAGTTGGCGCATTTCGGTCAAAATGAAGGTAAAATCGCCGCTCGGCCGCAGAAGATTAAATCATATCTTTTCCGAACGGCGGCGAATACCGCCATAAGTATGTTGCGACGGCGGAAACATCGCCAAAATCTGCACCGGTCTTTTGGTCAGCAGCAACCGGCCGGCGGTGAAACGGACTATGGCGGCCAACTCGACCAGCAGCAGTTGAGGGAAACGTTGCGTGAATACATCGCTCGATTACCGGAAATGCTTCAGCAGGTTATTATGTTGCATGACCTGGCGGAAATGCCCTATCGCCAGGTGGCGGCAACGCTGGGAATCTCCGAAGGCACTGCCCGCGTGCAGCGGCATCGGGCGATTCAATTATTATCCGTATGGATGGGAAGGATGAAAACGGGTGTGTAATGGTGTCGTCTGAGAAAAACAACCCGTGTCGAACGCTCCGTAAACGGTTTGGTGGCGTTTTTGCCACAGCACTGGGTCGCTATCAGGGCCGTTTGGCCCGTCATGTGGCCTCCTGTCCGCGTTGCCAGCGGCGTTTGGCCCGACTGAACCGGGTTAATCTGGCTTTGGAGTTATTACGTAATCAGGTATGCAAACTTGACTTGCTGATGCGCGCCAATACTCAGACGATTGGTGTTTTGCAGCGCGGGGTGCGCCAGACCAAACGCGCAGAACAACTGCGCCATGAAAAACCCAGACCGAGTTTTTACCAGCGGATTGCCAAATGTACCGGCGCTGTTGCTAACGCCGCCGCGTGTTTTTTGGTGCTTTTATTGATGCGGACGGGGATTTACTCGTCGATGGAAAAAGCTCAGGAAACCGGCCAAAAAGGATTGCACGAACTATATGCCCGCAATCTGGGGGAAGAAACCGCCGACGATATTGTACAAGTATAGTCGCGGTTCTGGATGAATTCTCAGTTTCTAAAGAGGATATGTTTCTTGCAAAGGAGACGGTATAAATAGTTGTGTGGAACGGATATAAATATCGTTAAGAAATGATTGTTATCAGGTATCACCGTGCCGGAACTGCCCGAAGTTGAAAATATTGCCCAAGGTTTGCGCCACGAAATCCTCAAATGTGGCGTCACCCGTATGCAAGTAATCCAACCTGCCATTATTCGTTTCCCGCGTAACTGGCGAAAAATCACGAAGCGATTTGTGGGTGATAACATAGAACAAGTTGCCCGTCGGGCCAAACGCCTTATTATCGCCTTTACCGGCGGCGGGGCGATTCTGATTCAACTCGGTATGACCGGTAAGGTACTTGTCGCCGACGCGGATGCGCCTGTCGTAAAACACACGCATGTGCGTATTCGCCTTTCCAATGGGCGCGAAGTACGTTTAATCGACCCGCGTCGTTTCGGCCGTGTTTGGTTTTTTGCACACCTTGATTCCGTTCATCCCGATGCCGAAATGGAAGCCGCCGGAATGGGACGACTCGGACCGGAACCTTTCGACGTCACCCCGAAAAAATTTCGCGAGATTTTACAAAGTAGCCGCGCGGTAAAAACTCACCTGCTGGACCAGAGCCGCATTGCGGGATTAGGAAATATCTACGCCGATGAAAGCCTTTTTGCCGCCGGAATTCATCCCGCCACCCCCGCCGCAGCCATTCCCCCCGCCCAGGCCGACAAACTCTGCCGCACAATAAAATCCATCCTCCGCCGTGCCATCCGCCATGGCGGCACCACCCTGCTGGATTACCGTAATGCCTACGGTGAAATGGGGCGGTTTTTAAAAATGTTAAAGGTGTATCAGCGAACCGGCCGACCCTGTCATGTCTGCCATACGCCTATCCAACGCCTTGTCCTTGGCGGCCGTAGCAGCCACTATTGCCCGAAATGCCAACCTCTATTTCAAAAGATATAGAACGGTTTTTATTTGATGGATTGAATCCTATACGAACTTCTAACAAAATGACTTGAAGCATCGAAAGCGTGCGGGTCTTCGTCTGACAACGCAACTCATTTCTTCGAAATATATTTCCCCGCACACACTCCCAAAATAATAAATACCACCAATTCACCCAACGGACTTTCATTCAACCAACGTCATTTGCCACGACAGCCCCTGCTTCCGCCCCAAATCTTTTCGCCATCGAATAATAATTATGTTTATTTCCACCCCCTTAATTTATTTGCCATTTGAACGTATGTAATATTTGGTCTATCTGTTATAGCTGGTGGTACTTCAATAATAGGCCTTAATTCTTTTTTGAATTTATCTAAACCACCATCTAAGCCAATCTTTTTTAGTGTTTTTATTTCTTTTTCATTAAAAATAACTTGGTATTTTTCGTTAAATGTAATTAATCCTTTATCGTATGCTTTGTGATGAATAGAAGACAAAGCAATACCATTTGAAGTTTCATCCGTGGATGTTTCATGGCTTACAGGAACAATATGAGCGGCATCTACCAGTTTTAATTGGATGCCACTGAATGCACAACGATAACCGTATGCCCTCAATACTCTTGCTCTGAAATTATTATCTCTTTGCGTTTTACTAATAATTTGAATCGTCTTTTGTCTTGGAGTGCTAACCTGTTGAATTATATCGCTATTAGGTTCAATTTCTTCTTCCATAACTTTTTCGAGTATTGTAAAATCTTGTTGAGATTCCCCAAATGTATGCAATGAGTTAATATTGCGCACATATTCAACGAAAAATCCAGGCTTGAAAGCGATTGCTATTTCGCCATTGCCTTTGTCGCAAGGTGAAAATCCATGAATATCCGCTTTTTCCAGATTTTCCTTCTTAATTTGAAATGATGAGGAATATCCTGGGGTTCCAAGATGCCTTGCCAGATCAAAGCCTGCAAAAACATTCAGTGCTTCATAATAACCGAGGATCAATGTTTGATATCCGGACTCATATTCGAGTTTTGGCTCTTTAATTTGAATGCGATATTCGTTTTTTGCCCTATGCACACCTCCATGTGTTATGTTGTAAATTATAATTTTTAAATAATATTTATTAGTATGATCGGAGATGATAACTTTGAAAGGATGTCGATCGTTGAGATAGACGATATTCCAGCCGCATTCGTTTACTGCTTGTGATACAAAATATAAAAGTTCTTTCTTGTTAAATATTATTGCCATATATTACAAGGTCAGAAGTATTAAAAAGATCTGGTTCTTTTTCAAAACGTAACATGCTGTTTTTAACGTATGTCTCAATTAACTCACACGCAATCCATTTTCTATGAAGACTTTCTGCAACGTAACCAGTAGTATTTGATCCGGCAAATGGGTCAAATACAACATCTCCTTCGTCAGTAAGGAATTTAATAAAAAATTCCGCAAAACGACTTGGAAAACGAGCTGGATGTGGTTTCGAGCCATTTTCCTTGCTTTTCACCATATAACTGCTATTTGAATCGTTATTGCCTAATTCCAGCACGTTTGGAGGTATAGCACCACCGTGATCCTTATTGAATTTGTGGGTGATATCATGTCCACTCGGTCGTTTTTTGGCAACATATCCTTTTTTTAAAAGAGATTTCATGGCATTCGTGTAAGGCCGTAAAATTTTTTTATTGTCTGCTTTCGGATACTCTGTTTTTGATAACCACCACACAAGATTCACAGAATCTTTCACCCTGATTCGGCGGACATTCACCCATTCTGCTGGTGCGGGAAGTCTTGCAGGGTTGTAATGAAAAAACTCTTGTGCCAAAAAGTATTCTTGTTCTTTTACTAATCGACAAAGTAATTCATATTGGTATATGCTTCTTACGGGATGCCCTGGTAAATATGCTCCGCCTAGATCAACAACAAATGATCCATCGGGTGTTAATACTCTTTTAAATTCTTTGGAAAACAATAAAAACCATTCAATATAATCTTCTTCGTTTCTGTTGCCATATTCTTTTTTGCTTGTTAGTGCGAAGGGTGGTGATGTGAGCACAAGATTGACGGAATCATTTGGTATATTTTTAACTATATCAAGAGTATCGCCAAAATATGCCTCTCCATATTTTGTTTTATAATAAGGTTTAAGTTTGGAATTTTTTATCACCTTATTGTTATTTCTTATTCTGGATGACTTACTCAAAGAAGTGTTTTTTCGATTTTTAATCCTCATTTATCATCCTTGTCTTATTGGATCTCTCAACTAATACAACCATTGTAAATAAGTGATTATTAAGTTTTCATATCGAACGTTCCAATGTAATACAATTATATATGATTTTTTACACTATCGCATTTAAGCCATTATTTCCAGCGATTTGGAATAGTTATTTATATGTCGATAATTAAGAGTAGTTCAGATATTATCGATAGTTATTCTCGTCAGTAAATATCACGGTTTGCTATCTATCATGTAACTAACAACAAAATATTGTATATTTGAAGCAAATGTTCAAGTATAAATAATGAATTGGAAGTTAATGTGGGCGGAGCAGTTGTTAGCAATCCATGCTTGCCGTATACTCAAATCCTTCTTCCACCAAACAAATCCCTAAAACCTAACTAGATTTATTGGCGCGTAATCTGCGGTTAAAAAATTTTCCCCTATCCGCCATTTTTACTTAAAATCCCAATCCCCCCAAACCACCAATCCTTTCCGTTTTGCAATTTTTCGTTCATTTTGCCTCAAATTTCATTAAAATCCGTGTAGATTCGATGTGTTTTCTGGTCAAAAAAAATGCTGCGTAGTCCAAAAAAGGATGAAATATGAAGGTTCTACTCATCGGCGGCGGCGGCCGCGAACACGCCCTGGCATGGCGGTTGCGGCAGTCCAAACAGGTGCAAAAGTTATGGATCGCTCCCGGCAATCCAGGCACGGCCCAGGAAGGCGAAAACGTTGATATTGCCGACACCGATAC
>JAFGBA010000368.1 GCA_016933395.1 Sedimentisphaerales bacterium
ACTCTGTTCTGTTAACTTTTGATTATATCCCGTAGGGAAATAAATTTGTTTGGCTAATCCATGTGAACTTAGTTTTCCAGTATCTAGAGCGCCTCTAAACCTCTTTATCCATGCATCCGCCGCCGCTCTATTTTCTTCATCAATAAAACAGTCAAATAAATGATCATTATTAGTCAACTGCTCAACAAGCTTTACACCATTTAATTCAAGTTCAAGAAATTGAAAAATGGGGGCAAATTGATTTCCCTTAACTGCTCCATCAACGGCTTTGTTTTTTAAAACCGATGTGGTTATAAGTGTATTTTTTTGTTCGGGAATAGAGTCATAAAATGATGATGCATCAATGCTGGAATGCGTTAACTTTATGACATGTGTGGCGAAATTTACGCTAGAAGCATTTTCACAATTCTTCGATAACCAATTTATTGGCTCATATTTATCTGAAAATGCCTTTATCGTTTTTTTATATAATCTTAACTGTCTAAAAACATTCAGTCCTTTTGGTTTATATTTTGATTTTAACAAAGTGAGTGCTCTACGATGCTGAAAAGCCAACGATGATTCATTCTTTTCTTTCTTATTTTTTCGGGAATTAAATACTAATTCTAGTTCTTCATCGTTAAAAAATTCCTCACTTTCGTATATGGTTTCTAATGATTTAATAATTTCTTTTAAGTAATTTTCTTCATCTGATTCATATTTTCTTCTGAAAAAATAGATTATCACTTCTTCCCAAGTAGCAAGTTGCGTTTCTGACTCACTCATTCATTACTCCCAATATCCTGATAAACACCCAAAAAAGGATGAAAGTTATACCCTGCGGCTTCAGCCTTTTCATATTCAATCAATCTCACCTCACCGAAACGGTTACTGATTTCTTTTAACGCCCAACCAAAATCACTGGCTAACTGTTGATAAATCGCCAGTGCATCCTGCTCAAACCAGAAATAATTTCCTTTTTCATGGTAATCCCTCTCATCCATTTTTATTTCAATTGGCGGTTCGGCAAACTCCGGCGGTGATACGTGCTCATTCTTCCAACGCCATTTAGGTTTAGAAAATTCATTTTCCAGCCACAGATAGTAGGCTTCGTCCTTCTTGGAATCACGAAATCGCTGTTGGCGTTGCACCTCACCGCACCAGTGCGGTTGATTTTTCCACCATAAGTTAGCTGGCTTTTCACCATCGAGTAATTCACCAGATTTTGGGTCTTTATCTCCAAATAACTGCTTGGCTAGAGCCCTTTGTTCAAAGAGAGCCAGGTTTTCAAGGTGCTTGTTATTCTTTCGATAGTCTTTAGGCAGATGAATCCGATGGATTGCCGTTATTTTTTGAAACTGCTCTTCATCCAAGATGTCATGCAAATCATGTTTTTCCATGATTAAACCGCTGGATTCAAAACCTGGCCGCTCAAAACAGATTCTCTTTTTACACAGCGCTTTATAGTTTTTATTGAGCAACAGAACATTCGACTTTTCAGGCGTCTTATTCCGATGCCTCAACACCCTGCCCGCTAGTTGGATAATCGAGCGCATGGAACTGGGTTCAACGATTGCCCAGTCATAATCATGGTTGCGTCCGACTTCAGCCACTGGCGAAGCCAACACAATAAAAATATGATGCTTTGCTTCGGGATGTTTTTGTAAGGCTTGCTGAATTTCAGGTTGTTGCCAAATAGCCTGCTCGTCTTTTCGATACAGCAAACTGTCGAGTCTCTGTTCGATGGCGGCTCGTATCGCCAAAGGGTAACGGCTATGATAAACACAGTAGTGTATACAGGTATCTTCAGAAGGGACTTTAGCCAGTAAGGCTTTGGCTATTGCGACCAATGGGTTGATATTCGCCATACGTACCAATCCTATCGAGAGCGTTTTTTCACCATTAGTCAGACAATGATTTTGATGCAAACGGAGCGCACCTGCATGAATGGTATCCGCCATATTGTCGATGATGCTTTTACCATTGTTTTCGGATATATCAATGATGTCTGCGATGCGTTTGGGGGGCAGTGTCTGTAAATAGTTTTTGCGCTTGTTTATCAGTTTTTCATGTGTTGCCTGAAAATCACTGAATTCCTTGACTTGCTCATCGTGACAAATATTTTTTTCATCAAACCAGGCGCAAAGTATTTCACCCGACCAGTTTTCCTGGTTAGCTTTGGCGTATTCCGACCAACCCGCTTGATAGGCCTGAAACAGCGCAAAAACCAAGGCTGGCGGCAGCGTCGCGCTGGAAAGTAAAACACGGCTGCCTGACACCCCAGCCCAATGCACCAGACGACATAGCGCCGGTAAGTCGCTTAATCCGAAATCATCCGGCTCATCAAGCACCAGATCAGAGGTCAGCAACCTCAACATGGAGGGAATGTGCTTGCCGCCTTTGGTTCCTTCCGTCGCAGGAACTAAATGATCTATAGTGCTAACCAAAACCGGCGCTGAAATTAGTGCATCCAGCCCTTTTTGCGTTTTGGTCCACCGACTCAGGCTGTGTTCATTCTCTACGCCTGAATAATGTATTTTGATATCCGCATCGACTAACTCTTCTTGCGATGCGCTGCCACTTTCCTCTGCTGTTTGTTTCTCGCTCTCCCTTTCCTCACGAGCACTTTGTATCTGTTGTTCAAACAATAATTTGATGGCAATTCCGCCCACGGCTATCGCCAGTTCTTTTTCCGTTAAATTCAGTTCATCCTGAAATTCTCTACCGGTTTGTAAAGTCAGCACCCGTAATCCCATAGCGACACTAAAGCGGATTCGCCCGGATTGTTCTCCAAGCGCTGTCATAATCCGGGCATTGGCGCGAGTTTTACCTTTGCCGGTGGATGCGAGGTTGATACCGAAAAAACCCTTGTTGATAGCTTCTTTCCCAACTTTAGAAACTAATTTATAGGCCTTGTCCTGCCAACCGAAATCATCCTGATATTTCTTGGGAACATCGATGGTGAGTTCGTCATTGGGTTCTAATGACTCCAGCGAGTTATTTAGCTTTTTTAAATCTTTTAAAATATTTTCAGCAAAATGCGCTACAGCGATTAAATGTTCATCCAACTGTTGCTTGTAGTTCTTCTTCCCGTCAATCCATTCTGTATTAGCATAGACCCGATAATTGGGATTACGCCATTTTTCTACCTTCATTTCCTGGAGTTCTTTGAAAGAGAGTGAAGAATAATAATGATCGGATAGAACCAGACATAAACGGGATAAATGAGTGGTAAATAATTGTTCATGCAACCAGTCTGTTTTACTACTAAACCACGGTCTAAGATCAGCCAAAGCTTCAGACGCCAAGGAACAAGCTTTTGAGCGCCACTGCATACTCTGAGTAGGTAAATCACAAAACCGCCAGTTTTCTTCGATACGGCCTTGTTGATCTGCATCTTTACAGTTGTGTGAATTCCACAAGGCCGTGAAATGCTCATCAATCCATTGGTCGACACATTTCAGATCCGGCTGATCATTTTCTTTCCAACCAGGATAAACAGGTAATTTGTGGTGAGTGACAATCAACCATGCCACCAATTTTGCAAAGGCTGGCAAATCGGATAGTTTTGGTTTTTTTTCTTTATCGAGCCCATCTCTAAAACAGTTGGCAAAATCATTTCGACCAACATCGCTTAGTGAAACAAGCCATTCTTCATCCGTTTGCTGGCCTACAAAGGCTTGAAACAAGCGAAATGAAATCCACTCATGCCGATAAGGCTCAAAGTTTGAAGTTTTTTCGTCTGGATTTATTTTCTTTTGAAAAAGGCTGGTTGCTTTACCGAAATCATGAAATAAGCCAGCTATTGTTGCAGAATATTTGATTACGTCTATGGTTTGCCACTGATATTTATCCATAAATTGTTCTATTTCTGCTTCCGTTATATTCACCGGCACAATCCCTTCCCGATTAAATTTACTCCGATTCCCCACAACCCAAACCAACTCGCTACGACTCCTTGATCTAATCCAATGACACGCCACCGCCGTATTCTTGGTCGCGGTTTTGCGCAGCAGTTTTTTCACTGCCTGCAAGCCTTCTTCGGTGATGACGGTCTGCCAAGTGCGGCTGCCGATGCGGTTGGCGAAGGCGTCTAGAACTCGGCGGGTGCGGTTTAGGGCTTTTTTCTCGCATTCGGAAACGAAGGTGACCATCATGGCCGCATCTCCAATTGACGATGGGAACAGGCGGTAATCATAGCTTGGTATGCATTCCCACGCAGGAGCGTGGGAACGAGATTTGCTTCAGCCTGGGAATAGTCTTGCTGTCTTCGGCTCGGTATGTATTCCCACGCGGGAGCGTGGGAACCAAAGAGAAGTCGATCATATTTCGCCTCCCTTTAGTGCAACCTCTTTGACGGAGTCGAACATGAAATCCAGCGCTTTGTGTTCGGTAAACTTTTGCAGGATTTGCTGGCGGAATTCCTGTTCGGTCGTTTTCTCCTTGGCGCTGATGAAGGCCCACGGCAAGATCAACGTATCCTTGACCAGATCGGCGACATCGAACACCAACGCGCCGCGCCGGGTCTTGCCGTGCATGACCGCAAAGCCGTGCGGGATGCCGAGCACCCACAGCGTGGTGGCGCCCAAGCCGTAGGCCAGGTAGTTGCCGTGGTTGAGAAAGCTATTGGCGTCGTCGACGCTTTCCGCGTTACGGCTAAAATCGCCGTGTTGGGTGCGTTTGACGGCCGCTTTGTAGAGGCTTTTGGTCAGCTGCGCCTCGGCGACCAATAATTCGGTGACGTTTTTGGCGAGATCGATTTTGGCGGCGCAATTGGCCAACGCCCCGGCTATGTCTTCGTCGTCGACATCGAAACCTTCGGTCTTGAGGTCCTTGTCTTTGGCCCAGACGCGGCGTAAATAGTCGATGCGTCCGTGTTGAAATTGCCGGGCGACTTTCAAGCGTTTTTGCGCGTCGAACCAGAACGATAGCCAGCCTTGTATGTATTCCGTCGGCCGGTATTCGCTTTGTGGCGTCAACCATTCGATTTCGTTGCCCATCAGCAAAGGCGTGCCGCCGCCCCCGCTAAAACCGATCAGCACGCCGGCACTGGCCAGCATCCTGGCCGCGGCCTGGGTGATCGAGGTGCCGGTGCCGAGCAGGATGACGGTGGTGTTGGCGATCGGGATATTCCAATACTGCTTTTCGTCCTTGGCTTCGGTCAGGTAGAGTGCGCGGCCGTCTTTTTGCATCACCCGGCATTTTTCCAGGTAGTAGATGTTGGCCCGTTTCGAGTGCAGTATGGCTTTAAGATCGGTCAGTTGGTCCATGATAACGGTAATCCGTAACGAAAAAATTAAATGGCGGATGGAACGGATGTTTCTAGCTCAGCGGTTCAGTGTCGAGTATAGAGTGTTTTGAAAAAATCGAGGTCAAGATTCAAACGAGATTGTTAACCCCGCCGATTTTGCCTGTCTTGGCGTCACGTTTGTTCCGGGCAGGCGGGGGCGAGCGAGCCGGTGCGCCCGGCCTGATAGACAATGATTAAGACCGTATTGTGCGGGCCCGGGATGAGAGGGATGTTTCGGGGCCACCGTCCCTGGCGGTGGATATCCTTTCCGGTTGCCGTGGTACGATTTGTGTGGGCATTACCCGGATGGAATTAATGGATGCTTTTGTTCAATTCGATGACTTCGTCGGTGTCGTTTAAGGACGGGGCGGTCGCCTTGCGGACTTGACGCGCGCCTTTGCCGAAGGCGTCCGCAATTTCCAGAAATTGCGCGACTTCGAATTGCAGAGACAGGCGGTAAGGCAAGTTGAATTGGATGATGCCGCAGTCCCGGCAGAGGGTGAGGCGGCAGTATTTGCTGTTGACCAGCGTTTCGTGCGTACAGGCGTTATTCGACATAATGGGATTCCTCTCGAGCGTTCGAATGAAGGTAAGGTGAAAGAGCGAAGAAGCGGATGCCCGTTTCCGCTGAACCGGATTGTCTTGCCGGTCTGGTAATAGGCAGTCGCAAGTGGGTTGTCTGAATTTTGAATGACGGTTCGCATCGGATGTCTTCGTCATGGCTTTCGAACCTTTGTAACGGCGTCGCGGCATACGGCTAACGAGTGGAGAACGACAGCGTTTCCGTCAGTTCGCGCCATCGGCCGTCTTCTTCGGTATCGACGTCAGAACGGCCGTAAATCAACGCGATCGGTATTTTTTGCGTATCGTATAATTCCAGCGAACTCAATAGGCCGGATTCGAGGGGTTTTTTGACCACCCACACACTGTCGAGGCGGCTGACATTGAAATGAAGTTCGGAACATTCATTCAAAATCGATAGAGTGGCGCCGAGGTCTTTGATTGTTTCGAGACTGCCATGGTGAATCTGAACGCTTCCCTTGTTGTTGATATAAATCATGACAGGCAAGGCGATGTCGGCTAATGTGCGCATGAATTCCAGAAACACGGCCGGTTTGATGGCGACGGCAAAGCGCGGTCCGGCCAGTTGCAGCGCCTGGTATCTCGTCAAGCCATGGTGAGTGAGCAGCTGCGAAAAATCCTGCAGCTTTTTGAAGGTTTGCCAGTGACGTTGCAGTTTTTCCGCTGTAATCGGATCATTGCTGCCTGGCGCCGGCGACAGGGATGATGCGACGAGCGGGGCAGCAAAGTTGTCCGGGGCCTTGTAATTCCGAATAAAGCTCCGATAGGCGGACAAACAACTATGGCGGGTCATCCGGATCTCGTGGACCGCAGTACCCTGGCCGTCATAAAATTTCAGGCTGTGATGCGGGCCATTTTCGGATTTTTCTTCGACGGCAAAAGCCGAATGCCAATGGGCGAAGTTGAATCCCGCTTCAAGATTGTGGCCGTGAACGATGGCCATGCCCCGGTTGCATTCGATGTTTTGGTAACGGCCCGTTTGTTGGAGTAATGCGCCGGCATTTCGAGTCTTTGCGCTCACTTTGCCGAAAGACTGCAGGTCGAGGACCATTTGCGACCAGGCCGGCGTTAAACGCGTGGCCGTATGACCGCAATCGGCCGCAACGAGTTCGGCCTCGCTGACTTGAAGCGCCGCTGCAACCTGGGGAATGGCGGCATAAGGGTGGCGGCCGCGATAGGCGCGCCAGGCCTGCTTCAAAACAGAGGGGTCGTGGTTCTGGGTACGAAGGGCTTGTTTTATCATCATCGCTGTTACAGGTTGTTTATTTGACGCTCGTTCATCGAAGTTCGCCGCCGAATGCCGTGATGTTCAAGTCGGGTGGGTTAAATATTAATGCGAACAATTCTTATTTGCAAGTTTTCGTTGCCCGACAGGTTTCCATTTTGCCAAATGGAGTCTGTGTTCCGAATTGATTGCAGACAGAACCGGGAAGACGGCGGGCAGGGAGTGTTGCCGTAATATAGACGGGACTGGCTAAAAATAACTTCCTAACGCTCATGAAGGCCTGGCATTCGACCCGTCAAATAAAAGTGCGAGCTATGGCGGCTGCGGTCGCTCGCCCGGCAGGACGCCGTGAATACGTCCTTGTAGGCTCGACGGCGGCTATCCC
>JAFGBA010000369.1 GCA_016933395.1 Sedimentisphaerales bacterium
CGTGTTATTGAATACGCCCCCATCGCCCCACCGGTCGGCACACCGGAAATGCCCACGATTGAAGTCGATGTGACTTAAGCAAGAAAGGTAGATCGGATTTACATCGGAATGATATAAACTACCTGATTCTATCGCTAAAAGGACTTATCCGCCAATCGCAAGCTTTATCCAAAAACAAATATTCCCCGCATGATCGGGTGGATTATTTATGGGGGGGGCGTTACTTTTCACCCTCCATTTTTTCAAAATTATCTCGTATCCCTAATAGACCGATATTTAATAAGGTGGCTTTGGAAGCGATCGCAGCCACTGAACAGCGTAACTAATTATACCACGACAGGTTAGCAAGCTTTTAGATTAATGGTTTTATAAATAAATGGAAAGCATCCTTGTTATTGAAGTTATGTAATATACTACTTATTGGTCGGTTTATTCAGAAATGAACCAGCAAAATTCTCCATCTGGCGCAACTCCCGAAGAAGCAAACCAGGAGTTTTTACGTCAATTACTGCAGTATCAACGTCGAATATTCACGTTTATTTTGACATTGATACCACGGCGATCTGATGCCGAGGATATTTTTCAAAAAACTCTTATTGTCATGGTGCAAAAGTATAAATATTTTGAGCCTGGGAGTAATTTCAACGCATGGGCGTTGAAAATTGCCCGCTTGGAAGTACTTCACCATCGCGCCCAGCATCGCACCAGCAAAGTGCTATTCGATAGCACCCTTTTTGAAAATGTGCTCCAATGTGCGGAAGCGCGTTTCCCCGAAATGGACTTACGCACCAAGGCCTTATCTCAGTGCATGGAGAAACTCTCCGAGCGCGATCAGCGACTTATTTATTTGCGCTACAACCAATCTCGTTCGATTAAAGATGTCGCCCGCCTTGTCAGTCGGCCGATTCAGGGAATGTACAAAGTGATGGCGCGCATTCATCAATCGTTACGGGAGTGTATTGACCGTACGATGGCAAAGGAGGAGTGGGCATGAGTAAAGATACCCTCCTTATCGGTGATATGCAGGAAGGATCTTGGTACGAGTTATTTCTATTGGCTCAAGAAGATTGCATGTATCAACCGGAAAATCCGGTTTTCTTTATTCGATTGCAGGAGATGCTGCAAAAACATCCCGAAGCTGTTTTTAAATATGTGGAATTTATGGAAATCGCCGGCGGCTTAAATCCACCGCCTTCGTTTGGCGATTCTCTGGCAGCGGATGATACATCATTACCTGATACAGAAGTGATTTTACGTGAAACCCTCGAAGCCGAAGAAGCCATCGAGCAACAGCGGCAGAAAGAACAGGCTCGTAGTTTCTCTCAAACAGTGGAAAAAGCTGCTGCCGCCATGATTGAAAAAATCCGCATGGACCGGCAGGCCGAAGCCTTTTTAAAACCGAAAAAACAACGCGTGGAAAACTTTCTGCAACTGGGAGCAATTGCTGCGCTGATTATCATTGCTTTATCCATTGTTTGGGTAGGTCGACGGTCGCCTCAATCCCAGGAAACATCGGTTGCGGTTGCTACAGTTGCTGAAAGCATCAACGCCAAATGGGGCAATATGGCAACCCCCTATGAAGTGGGAAGCTGGCTTTATACCAGCAATGAACCTATCTGGTTGCAGGAAGGATTAGTCAAGGTCAGGTTCGATCACGGCACGGAAGTCATTCTGGAGGCGCCGTGCGAATTTAATTTCCTGTCGGCCGACAAGATGAAACTGGACCTGGGCCGCTTGTGCGCCAAGGTGACTCCCAAAGGGCACGGATTCACCGTGGAAGCTCCCGGCTGCAGTATTGTTGATCTGGGAACGGAATTTGGCATTATCGCCACGGTCGAAGGAACATCGGAAGCACATGTGCTTGACGGACAGGTGGAACTTTGGGAAGAAAAACCTTCCGGCCGCAGTCAAATATCGTATCGTTTGCAAAAAGGCCAAGTTGGTTCGTTCAACCGCGGGGGAAATGTCTGCATCGAAAAACGTTTTGCTCAACCGATGGCGTTTATCCGTGAAATGCCCAAGGAAAATAGGATCTCCGTTCCCGGCAAAATCCTCGATTTGGCGGATATCGTTGGCGGTGGTAACGGGTTTGGCACCGGTCGATTAGACCAAGCAATTGATCCGGAAACCGGTGAACAGCTGGAAACCTACGTTCATTTAGGAAAAAATGGCACAGGTATTTTTGCACTCGTGGCATGGTCTCCGTATATCGACGGCGTTTTTACCTTCGGTTCCTCTGATAATAAGATTCAGATCAATTCTTCCGGGTATCGGCACGCATTCGGTCTCTCCCATGGCAGATATTACGCTCCTGTACTTAACGTCGGAAACATAAATCGTGTTGATTCTATTGATCCCGTTGTGATACAGGGGGTCGCTTATGGGTCAAAAGAACATCCGGCCATTTCCCTGCATAGTGATTTAGGCATCACATTTGATTTGCAAGCCTTACGAAATCATAATCCACTATTGCGAATAACTCGATTTGAAGCGTTATGCGCTATCAATGAATATAGTTCCGATCCTCCAAAAACCATTGACGCAGAATACTGGATATTTTTGGATAACCATCTGGCGGAACGATTCATTCATTACAAATACGAACCTCGGGAAATTCGATTGGAAATACCCGATGGTACCAATTTTCTGACGCTTGTTTGTACGAGGGGAAAATCCAATTACGGCGACTGGTCGATATTCGCCCGCCCGATCTTGGTTTTGGAACCGCGGTAATAAAACAAGTTCAGAAAACCTGACAACGAAATAAGAAGGAGTTTTTTATGAGGAACCGATGTGCCCCCAAGGGATTCACCCTGATTGAATTGCTCGTGGTGATTTCCATTATTGCACTTCTGGTGTCGATTCTACTGCCGGCGCTGGCCAAAGCCCGCGAGCAAGCCCAACTGGTGAGATGCCAGGCCCATCTCAAGGGAATAACTTTAGCTTGGTGCACCTACGCCCAGGAAAATGAGCAGGAACTGGTCTTTGCCTGTTGGGATGCGTCACAAAACGAGACAGGTACGGGGAAATATTCCTGGGTTGGCAATGTAAGAACCTTGCTCAGCGGCCCTCCTGATTGGAGGGTGGTGGCCTCGGAAGAGGAGCAAATAGATGTCATTCAGGCCGGCAAATTATGGAAATACTGCCCTGATGCGGAAAATTATCGTTGTCCGATGGGTCAAAAGGCCGGGGATGGCGAACAAACTCACATGCTGACCTATTCCATCAGCATAGCGATGCGCGGCAATCCCCACGGCGGTCTTCCTCTTACCTGTCCCGAACTCCAGCATCGTAAACTATCCGCCATACGCCGAGCCGCCGAGCGCATCGTATTTGTTGATGAAAGCAGAACGACTCGGGATGATTATAGCGTCGTTTATGACGGCAACGACTGGTGGGATAAGCCGCCAATAATTCATAATAAGGGGACGAATTTTTCTTTTGCCGACGGCCATGTGGAACATTGGCAATGGGAGGATGAAACCACCATAGACATAGGTCTCAATCCCAATAGAGCTTATTCTCCCAGTGAATTAGCCAACACTTTAGATGATTTACATAGGTTACAACGCGCCATCTGGGGTCAATTAGGCCCAAACATTTATTAAGTTGTTAAGTTTTGGATTATATATATTCAGATCAAAAGAAACCTGTTTTATGGAGGACCGGAAGATGAAGTGATGCGAACGTATGTGTGTGATTATCGTGTTTAAAGAGAGGAAAACTGTTTGTTCCTAATTGGAGGAATTGCAAAGATGAAAAAAGTATTATTGGTGTTGTTATCAAGCATATTGTCGTGCGCGACGGCGAAAGCTGTGTTGATCGGTTATGATGGTTTCAGCTACGCTAATGGTCCGTTGGAGGGAAACAACGGCGGAGAGGGCTGGGCCTGGCAAAATTCCACGCAAACTCAGAACAATATCGGAGGGGTATCCGCCTGGATCAAATATGGAACGGGCGACACTCTGATAACGGGCGGAAAATTTTATTCCAGCGACAACGGTTCGCTTCGTGATTATGGCGCCGATCGTGCGGACGCCGCGCTTATGAACGGCGAAGGCAAGGTCTATTACAGCATTGAGGTTACTCCGACGGGCGCCGAAGAGAAGTGGTTCGGCATCAGTTCCATGGATCAATCGACGGAACGAATTAAGTTCGGACGAGTCCGTGATAGCGACACGAATTGGGGCATTCAGTCGAGAATCGGCAGTAGCTCCTGGACGTACAATATTTCAGAAATCTCGATTGTCATGAACGAAACGGTTCGTCTGGTTTGTGCGATTGATTTAGACAATGATATGCTGAAGCTGTGGGTGAACCCGGACGAGAATGATTACGACAATGGTGCGGACAACACGGCCGACGCCGTAAGAACTGACTTTACCTCCA
>JAFGBA010000370.1 GCA_016933395.1 Sedimentisphaerales bacterium
GGTACTATCGCCCGCGAGGTATCGACAGGGCCTTTTTTATCAATCGGGCTAATTTTTACCATGTTCGGAGTTGCCTTCGAAAGCGGCATATATTCCAAATTGCAGCCAAGGCCCTGTTTGAGAGCAAGTTACGGAGCAGAAAAACGCGAAAGTTAAGATTGATGGTAAAGCCTTAAATTAAGGTTTTTTTATGGCTTTTTATCAATAAACGAAATATAATGGATGCCAACCGCGACTCTAAAATATGGTATTTGAAAATATCCCGGCTTGTTTTCCCGCCCTCTGGTAACTACCGCGTTCATTTATAAGCAAGTCAGTGGGACAAAACGGTTAATGTTAAGTCTGGTAACAAAGGAGATTTAAGCGATGAAAAAGGCACTGCTGATTTTTGTGCTATGTGGTTGGGTGGGTATAGCCAATGCCCAGGTGAATCTGGGTACATTGCTGGATCGTATGATTGATCGCGACGATATGGCCCGGCTGCCGGATTTTACCTGTCGTCAGGCCAGCAGTTATGACCGGGCCTCAACCATTCCGGAGGTGCCGTCCTGGTTCGCCAATTCCGATCATACTCAGTACATCCGTACGGAAATCAATCAAGGCCGCACCGAGCGTGTGATGATGGACGCCACCGGCCCAGGCGCTATTACCCGCTGGTGGGTGACCAGCAACGTCTATAACGGATATATCCGCATTTATCTTAATGGCGCAACATCTCCTACAGTCACAGCCCGAGTGGATAGCCTCATTGGCGGCACAACGCTGGTGAGTGCACCCCTGTCGGAGGTGACTTCATCAGGCCGAAATCTATATTTGCCTATTCCTTATTCCCAAAGCTGCAAGGTGACGTTTGATTCTTCTGATTTGCTGTATTACAACATCAATTACATTACGTTCGATGCGGGAATTACGGTCCAGTCATTCAGCTTGAGCGAGCTTGGCGTTTACGCCACGAAAATAACCCAGACGAAAAATGCTCTGCTTAATCCGCAAAATGTGATTGGCACGATTAGCGACACGCAAAATACGCAAGCGGCGGTAAACATGTTTGAAAGTCTTCAGCTTGACGTGTCCGGCCCAGCGGCGATTCGGACGCTGGCGGTAAGTATTACCGAAGATGGCGCTGTTCCGCCCGATTTCGTGCTCGAGAATGTGTATATCGAATTGACTTTTGACGGCGAGCGTACCGCGCTGGTGCCTGTGGCCGAATTTTTTGGGTCGGGATACGGGGTCAATGCCTATACCTCCTGGTGGCGCAAAACACAGGCAAGTGGTTTGTTTACGTGTTACTGGCCCATGCCGTTCCAGACGGAGGCAACTATAACCATTCATAACCAGGCGGCGGCACAACTGGATGTGACCATTGAAGCCGCCAGCGGGCCATGGACGTGGGACACCGCATCCATGTATTTTCATTCCGGCCGCCACGGCCAGAGCAATGTTTCCACCGCCGATAAACAGGATTGGAACATCATTGAGATTACCGGCCAGGGTGTCTATGCCGGCGACACGTTGACCCTTTACAATCCCGTGTCCGACTGGTGGGGCGAAGGCGACGAAAAAGTCTGGGTGGATTACGAGGGCTTTCCTTCACATTTTGGAACGGGTACGGAAGACTATTACGGTTATGCCTGGGGCAATCCAACCTACTACACCGCGCCGTTTCACGCCCAGCCCCGCGCCGACGGCCCCGGCAGTTCCGGCCATGTGGTTAATACCCGTACGCGTTCGCTGGATCGCGTTCCCTTCGACAGTCATCTGCAATTTGACATAGAAATATGGCACTGGGCCACCACCTTGATGGACTACGCCACCACGTCTTATTGGTATGCACGCCCTGGCGCTATGTCCAATACCGAGGAACCTGTCTTTTCTGCGTTGGGAAGCGATGAATTTGATGATGCCAATGTGCACGAGGGCTGGAGTTGGATCGATTCTGATAGTGATGATGCCTATAACACCACCAGTCATTCGGGCTTTCTGCGCATCAGCCTTTCCAGCGGCGTTGAAGACGATTGGTATAATCTGCGGTTTGGCTGTCCGTATCTGGTTCAGCCGATGCCGGAGTGGGGCAACTTTTCCGTGGAAACGCTGGTGGATGTAACGCAGTGCAACGGTGGCGCCATCCTGCCGCAAAGCATGGGCGGCATCGCCCTTTATGATATGGGAAATGATCTGGAGGTGTATCCTTTCGATCTACGGCTGGCATTTGCCTACGAAACCGATACGCGTCAGGTATGCGTGGAATGGCAAATGCCCGGCAGCAACCCCGGACACGTAACCATTCCTTCAAATACCCGGCGTTGCTGGCTGAAACTTTTACACGACGAGGATGCCGGACAGTGGCAGTCATATTATAAACTTTCCGAAGCGGCCCCATGGTCGCTGCTGGGGACGATGAATGATACCTCGCTGCCCGAAGGCGGTATGGCCCAACCTTATTTGGGGCTATTCGGCATGACTTGGGGCAACCACCCTCAAACCAGCGGCGGCGCGGATTTTGACTTTGATTATTACCACGTCAATCTCGAGTGCGGTGCGTGGGGTTATAATCCCGCCGACGTAAACCACGATTGCATGGTGGACCTGATCGATTTTGCCGAATTGGCGTTTAACTGGATGAAATGTTCCGTACCATTACAGTCAGGTTGTTATCGGTACTGAATATTATTCGATGACAAATCTTCACGGTTTGTGAAAAAGCATGCTTTGAGTACGCCGCTTGACGTATGCGCCTGTTCGAGTTAAACTCATCACAGGTGTTTATATAATTACTCGCTGAAAGGATTCGCTGGCGTGAAGATACGGCTTTATCAAGCGGTACAGCTTTTCTCGGGCGTATTAGTCCTGATTGTGGCGGGGGGGTGTGAATCTTCACCCCCGCGTGTGGCGACACCTTCATTCGCGCCAGTGGCGCAACCAGATATTATCGCCCGGGTCAATAATGCGCCGATGTTTCGCCAGGATTTGGAAACAATTCTTTATCACGGGCGGGGAGCCACCTTGTTGGAAGATTGTATCCTGTTGGAAGTGGTTCGCCAGGAAGCCCGCCGACGCGGACTATCTGATAATCCGAACCGTATTCTTCAGGAACGCCGCCGCGTGCTTGATGACATGGCGCCGGGCAAAAGCCCTACGGAACAACAGGCGTTACTGGATTATATGCTTAAGCGTCGCGGATTAACGCAGCCGGAGTTTGACGTGATTCTGGAAAAGCAGGCCTTGCTGCGGGACATGGTCGCTGGCGATGTAGTGGTGACGGAGCAGGCTTTAGCGGAACAGTTTGAGCGGGAGCACGGTGGACGGGTACAGGTGCGTCAGATTGTGTTGGGCACGCTCGCGCGTGTGGATGAAGCCGTTCGTCGTCTGGCTGCTGGAGAATTGTTTGCAACGGTGGCGGCGGATATGTCCGAAGATGAACGCACCAGCCCCGAGGGGGGCTTGACAATGCCGTTTAGCCGTATGCACGATGACATTGCTCCGGCCGTAAGGAAAGCGGCGTTTGCCTTAGACCCGCCGGGCGACCGCAGCGAACCGATCCATTATCTGGATAACCGGGGTCGTGACCGCTGGGTGATTCTGGAACTGGTGCAAAATCTTCCGCCCGATGGAATTACTATGGAACAGGTTCGATCCGAACTAACCGAAACCGTTCGCCGTCGTCTTACCAGCGCCGCTATGCTTTCCTTGCAGCAATCCTTGCGGGAAAAAGCACTTGTCGATATTATCGATCCGGCGTTGCGTTCGCCGACGGTGTTGCCTTAAAAACTCATGGGTTTAATTTTTTACGATAAGATTGATCGCGATTTTCCCGGCGGATTATATTTGACGCCATTGGGTGATATTCCGCCGGTAGATAGTATTTCAACCATCATTGAAATGGACTGTCTGCGAATTCCTCTGCGCATCGGTCCATACAATCTGGATCCTTGTGTAACGACCGGTCAAAAAGTTCAACGGAGCGAGTTGCTGGCCCAAAAAAATGAGTTTCGCATCTACGCTCCGCGTAATGGCGCCGCGGCTAAAATAACGACCGCCTGGGCGGATGGCCGACCCGGCCGGCCGGTATTGGAATTTATCCTTCAGCAGCAAGAGCATGCGAATGAAGCTCCTTTGCCGCCTTCCGCGCCAATACCGACAGATGATCTACAACAGCAAACCCTGGCGAAGATAGCTCATTCGGGCTTGCTTGCATCTGACAAACGCACCCCTCTGTCGACGTGGCTAAAACACTTTCAGAAGCAGCCCACGGCGATGGTGGTTGCCAACGCCGTGCCGCTTGAGCCGAATCTCAATACGCCGTTGGCGATTCTGCACCGGCATCCTGAACAGGTATTCGCCGGACTGGCGATTCTCAAACGGCTGCTGGGCGCTGAACAGGCGGTAATGGCTTATCCTTATCATTTCCCGGTTCGTCACGAAGTTGCCCGGGATTGGGAAGTACAATGCGTCGCTGTCAGCGATAAATACCCCCAAGGCCGCAGTGAATCTGTCCTGGCGACGCTGAAAAAGCAAGGCCGTCTGCCGCGCCGAAAACAGCGGCTGGCCGTGTTCGATATTCAATTGCTCCAACAAGTTGAGCGGCTCATTCTCGCCGGGCGGTTGCCTTTGGACCGGCTGATAACCATTAGCGGCGACGGTGTGCGTCGGCCCGGGCATTTTCTTGTGCCGGTGGGCGCACCTTTAAACCTTCTGCTTACTCAAGCCGATATTTATCCGGATGCCGCCCTGGTGGTTCAAGGTGGTTCGCTTAGTGGTCAGGCGGTTGATCCCGATAATACAGTAATTACACTGCTGAGCGAATCATTTACGGTATTGAAAAACCATGTTCGTCATACGGCGAC
>JAFGBA010000058.1 GCA_016933395.1 Sedimentisphaerales bacterium
GTTTAATATTCGATATGCAGGAGTTATAGGCGGATGGAAAAAATACAAGGTTTAATCGCAGCACCCTTTACGCCGTTTGACGCGAATAGCCGGGTAAACCTTGCCATTATCGAGAAACTGGCCGAACATTACGCTCAGATCGGTTTAGCCGGTATTTTCATTAACGGCACCACCGGCGAAAGCCTGTCTTTGACCGTTCCCGAAAGAATTGCACTGGCGGAGGAATGGATTAAATATGCGCGGAGTGACTTCAGGATAATTGTTCATGTGGGGCATAACAGTATTGAAGCCTGTAAACAATTAGCCTCTCACGCTCAAAGAATCGGCGCCTGGGGCGTCGGGGCGATGGGGCCGTGCTTTTTTCGACCGATAGATATACCGGAATTCGTAAATTATTGCCGCCAGATTGCTTCCGCGGCGGCTGATTTACCCTTCTATTATTACCACATGCCGTCCATGACGGGAGTGAATTTCCAAATGACTGACTTTCTGGCCGGCGCCGCTGATCATATCCCAAACCTTGCCGGCATTAAATTCACCAATGAGAATTTGATGGATTATCATAACTGTCTGCATTTTGCTCAGGGACGTTATGATATTCTGTTCGGCCGGGATGAAATACTGTTAACCGGACTTGCCCTGGGCGCCAAGGGCGCAGTCGGAAGCACGTATAATTACGCCGCTCCTCTCTATTATCAGCTTATTGCCGCTTTCAACGCCGGCGACTCCGCCATGGCGCTTCGATTACAAGGACAGGCGATTGAAATCGTCAAGCTTCTTAAACAGCCCGGGGCGGAGGAACTGGCAGTCAATAAGTATCTTATGCTGTGCTTCTCCGGCATTGATTGCGGACGGACGCGCACACCTATAAAACATCTAACCGTTACTCAAAAACAAACCTTATCGGCCGCCGCGGATGATCTGAAACAAAAACTGGCGATCGGTGATTTACTGCCGGCGTAATATGCTTGAACCGCCGTTACGACATTTGCTTGATTTTCTTGAAGATCGCCTGGATGAAGACAAATTAAATTTCGTTGAGAATCTGCATCAAGACGCTCTTTATTGGAAAACTGTCGACAGGTTGCCGATCATCGCCGCTTATCCATATCCACATGATACGCGTTTTCAGCCGTTTCCGCATGGGCAGGTTTTTAATAATCCGGAAAAAATGCTTTTTAATCAACTTGTCAATGCATTTGATTCAAGTATATATCTTAGCAATCAAGTTGGTGATGATTTACCGATATCCATCAGGGCGGATTTCGGGTGCGTCCTGGCGGCGTCATTATTCGGGGCACAAATCGAACAAGTCGGAGATAATCCTCCCTGGGTTCGGCATGATCAATACCACATTGGTTATGAACAGATCATTGGGCGATCATTCGAGACCATGGATTTCAAGTATGTCGATCAGGTTACGACTCGTTATAAGTTTTATCATGATGTTTTACAAAATTACCCTCGTTTATATAAACATGCGATCCTTACCCTGCCAGACTTACAGGGACCGTTCGATAATCTCGAACTTATTCGCGGCAGTGACATTTTTACGGACATGATCGTAGTTCAAGATATGTTTCTCGAAGCGATGTCCGCAGTAACAGATATTCAAATCAAGCTGATAAATCACTTTCAATCCGTTATCAGGGAAACCCGGCCGGAATTTAGTCATCAGCATGGTTATCCCATCAAAGGGGGCGTTTTAATACGAAACGACACGGCCGTCATGGTCAGCCCGAAAATGTACCGTGAGTTGATTGCTCCTTTTGACGAAAAAATATTAAACCTGTTCGGTGGTGGTATTCATTGTTGCGGAGATGTCAATAACATTGTACCGGAATTATTATCCCTTGTATCAATAGAATGTTTCGACTTCGGCCAGTCGGAACTTAATAATGTCCAAACCATATACAACGCCGCAAAGGCGCGGAAGGTTGCGTTAATGCGGTTGGCGGTTGGCGAGCGTGATTTGTTGGAGGGGAATTTACTTGAAAAATATCCGACGGGCGTTAGTTTGCTGTTTAGAGCTCAGTCCTTCGAGCACGCCAAAAATATCGTGGCCGCGTATAAACATGCTTACGAATAAATCGCTATCCAAATTCAGCCTTAGCATCAGCCTGATGATAATCATTAGCCTGGCCGCGGCAAACAAGAATTTAAACGCCAAAACCAGGGGGTTTGAATTCGCCGGGAAGCCGCCTGATGATTTATCCGCATCATCCGCATTTATTGGCCGACTGCAAGATGATATTATCATCGCTGGAGGAATCTACTTATCCTCTCAGAATGATGCGGCTTATTCCCGGGATATCTACGTCGGCGCTCCGCAGATCGAAGGTTACAGTTGGCGAAAAGCATCGGTCAGTTTGCTGCAGGCCGTTTCGGGTGGGATCACAATACCTTTGAAAGACACCTTGCTCTTTGTCGGCGGCCATACCCCGGGGGGGGTAATCCGGGAAATTATCGCATTAAAAAATGAAAATGACACCATCACTACCCAACAGCTTGCTTTGCTGCCGGAATCGGTCGAAGTTTTGTCGGGTTGTGCGTTTAACGATACAATTTATATTTTTACTTACACCCCGGCTGATGGCTCATATACGCTTTGGTCATTTGCCACCGTGATTGGTCAATGGAAACAGGAGCACACCTTCGATGCCCCATATGTGTTAGTTTGTCAAAACAACGGCTGGGGGACATGTCTTTATCTTATTGCTACGAGTACCAATAACAGCAACTTCGTTTATTCTCTGGATAAAGCCGATACTCCGACCCATCTCAGTGAGGTGGCCGTTCTTCCAGGTGATTCGCCGGCAGTGTCGATTTGCCCGGTAGGCGACTCTCATTTATTGTGTCTAACTGACGAAGGTTCATTGCTTGCCTATCATACCATTACCGATACCTGGGTAAAATACTCTCGGTTGGATTTTCTGAAAAATGCCGTGTTACTTGGCAATATCAATGAGCCGCCGTTGTTGATTCATCGCAATGAACAATTGCATATAACTGGAATTGATTCCTGGGTCACCACGCCCAATGCTCGCCATATTATCTGGCCGGACTATCTAGTGCTGTTTTTATACCTTTTCTTACTGGTGGGAATCGGCTTTTATTTTTCCCGTCGGGAAAAAACCACGGAGAACTATTTCCTGGGGGGCAGACGCATCCCCTGGTGGGCGGCGGGCCTGAGCATCATGGCCACCCAGGTTAGCTCCATCGGGTTTATGGCAATCCCGGCCAAAAGTTTTGCCACCAACTGGCAGTATTTCGTGGGAGTGCTAGGTTGGTTTGTGGCGGTCCCCGTAGTGACCATGTATTTTATTCCTTTTTTCCGCCGGTTAAACATCACCACCGCTTATGAATATCTGGAACATCGTTTCGGCTATGCGGTTCGCGTCCTGGTAAGCCTTCTATTTCTTTTGATGCAATTGGCGCGTATGGCGATTGTGTTATATCTTCCTTCGCTGGCGCTGGCGTCCGTAACCGGCATGGATCAACGTTTTTGTGTTGTGATAATGGGAGTGCTGTGCACGATTTATACTGTTACCGGCGGCATTGAAGCGGTTATCTGGACGGACGTCATCCAGGCCGTCTTGATGATTGGCGGAGCCTTGCTTTGCATTTTCGTGGTATTGATGAATTTTCAACAAGGACCGACTGCGTTTTTTCACATCGCTTTCCATGACAATAAGTTTAACATTGTGCAGCACGGATTCAATCCGGCATTACCGGTCTTATGGGTTATTCTTGTCGGGAATGTGTCGATAAAGCTTTCAGCGCTTACGTCGGATCAGACCGTAGTTCAGCGCTATTTAACAACGTCCACACAGAAACAGGCCGCCCGGTCGCTTTGGCTCAATGTCGCGGCGTCCATCCCCTGGGCGGTTATCGTTTTTTTCCTGGGTACAGCCTTATATGTCTTTTATAAGATTCATCCCGAACAGTTGGATCCGAATATTGCCACGGACGGAATGGTTCCTTTATTTATCGCGCAGCAATTGCCGCCGGGTGTATCCGGTCTGGTCATCGCCGGCATCTTCGCCGCGGCGATGAGCAGTCTTGATAGTTCAATACATAGTTCAGCGACGGTACTGGTGAATGATTTTTATGCACGGTTATTCCCCACAACCTCGGAAAAACATCGCCTGGTTCTGGCGAGGGTATTGGTGGTTATCCTGGGATTGTTTGCCACCAATATGGCCCTAATCATCGCCGGATTTAATATCGCATCATTGTGGGACGTCTTCCTGGCGATCACCGGCTTAATCGCTGGCCCTATAGCGGGGGTCTTTTTCCTGGGGATATTCACCCGAAGAGCAGACGGCTGCGGAGCGTTGATGGGAATCATTCTAGGGGTAATTATCCTGTGGCTTGCACAACGAAGCGGAATCTTTCATTTCTTCCTCTATACGGCTATCGGGCTGCTGGCGTCATTAATCAGCGGTTATACTGCCAGCTTATGTTTCCAAACCAAGCATTCTTTAGCGAACCATAACCGTTAATGGTATTACGTTTTTACCTGATGAATATTCGTATCATCACCCCGCGATAGATAGATTCTCACTTGGTGTAGGATGCAAAAATTAGAATTCTGTAAGCTTCGTTAAATCAGATAGTTATAAGATGATCGGGCGAATAGTATTGCCGGTTTTTTACCGATTTGATAGCATCTGCGAACTATGAAACAGAAAATCTAGCTTAACCCGGATAAGTGGCCATTGGCGGCGATTGGCACTTCACAGGACAAAAACAACTTTTGGGTAATTCTCATAAGTCTATATAAAAAGGACAGTTAGGTAACAA
>JAFGBA010000059.1 GCA_016933395.1 Sedimentisphaerales bacterium
CATACGCCGCCGACGGAGGAACCGGAGGATTCGATAGTAATATGGGGACTTTCCAAAATGAGATCTTTTAACTCACCGTTCAGATCAATATACCCGAATAAACCCAGATACCCATTTTCCGCTCCGACGATATGAATAGTTAGATTGCGGATGCGATATCGATTGCCATCGAACACGCCGGCGAATGAAGGACCTTGAAAATCCCATGCGAGAGAATTGGCGTCAGGGGCGATAACCGCGGAGTCGTATATTTGCCGATCGGGAAGGGCGGGATTCAGGTCCAGATCGGCCTCAAGTCGCGTATGAACGCCTGCGGCCCAGAACGCGGCTGCATGGGCGGGCAGGGTGAAAGTTTGAAAGTCGGCGAAATCTTCGATGAGGTAAGGTGTAGCGGAAGAACCGTTGCCGCCGCCCATATTACCGCCAATCGCCCAGGTTGTATCACAAAGCCGGGAGATCGCCGGAACAAGCACAAAGGCAATAATAAATCTGGTTTTCATCGTGGCCACCTGATAATCCTACAAACCAATTTCTCTTTGGCGATGAACGAGGATAGGATGGAGCGAAAGCGATTAATGTGGTTAACTGCCGGAAATTATGGTTTATCCTGACATCGCATTAAAGTGTACGGTTCAAAGAGGCGTTAGGCAAGGCGATTGGAAAATAAGTGGTTGATAACCGTGGTTAAGGGGGGCAAATAATACTAATAATATCGGCGCAACCGTTAAATTTTAACATAGGCGTCCGGAAGGTCCGAATATGCGGAGATGAAAAAAAGCATAAAAAAACGCCGCTTTTTTCAAGCGGCGTTTAATGAGCTTTGTGACGGTTGCGGTGAAGTCCGTCAGCATTTGGTTTTAAATTTGCATCAGAACTGGAACTGCAATTGAGTGCGGATGAGGAACAAACTGTTGTTCTGCACGCCATAGAAATTGGGAGACGTGCTGACCAGGGGCAGGTCGTCGATATACGTGACGTCCATGCTCAGCTTGAGATCCTGGCCCGAGAGGTACCAGTTCCAGCCGCCGCAGTACTCATAGGAATCATTAGCAGTGTCCACACAAACATCGCTGATACGGCTGACAAGTTCAAACTTCTTGGGTACAATGAAATAACCCGCTTGAGCGTACCAGCCCCAATTGTCCACTTCGTAGCCATCAATCAGAGCGCGACCGGTGATGGGATCATAAGAATTGCGGCCTGTGCCGAAGGTATTGGCGAAATCAAACTCACCACTGTCAACGTCAATGTGCTGATAGAAGCCTTCCAGTGTGACCGATAGCCCCTGATATTTCATCGAAACATCGGCGGCAACCATTTCGCATTCACCGCCGAATTGATAAATATCGGTACGGCCGTCAGTATCGAGAATGCCGTCCGTATAGCTCTTGCCCAGGAAGGTGTAATTACTGGTTCCGCCGCCGCCGAAAGTGTCTTCCATACGATCGTTCAAATACGCCAGACTACAGCCAACCATCGCCACCGGGTTATCGTGGAATTCGAGATCCGACTCATTTTCAAAATCTTCGACCGAAGCGCCCATTAAGGGAACCATCAGCCGACCGGCAAGGTCAACGGCGTTATCATGAGAAACATAGGGAGCGTTCTCGTTCTGGCGGGCGTTATTGAACACCATGGCCTGATAGACAGGCTTAACTTCGCCCATATCCAGTTCGCCAAACACTTCCACGCCGACGCAGCGATCCAGGTTAAATACTTCATTGGCCAAAGAACGATTAACCAGCATGAAACGGCTTTCGCTGGTCGTTTCCTGCTTGCCAAACGGAGCCTTGAATTTACCGACTTTTACGCCGAATTCCGGCATGAATGAGTAGCTTAATTCATAACTATAGAGAAATTCCGTACCGGATTCATCGTCGCCTTCGAGAGCGATGGCATATTTGATATCCTTAAGGACATGGCCTTGGAGATATAACCGAGCGGTTTCAAGTTCAAATCCGTGCCCGGAGGGATCCGCACCATCGAGATTGCCGGCGCGGCTGCCATCGACATTGAGTTTGCGATTATTGTCGTCGGTGTTAAGGTATGAATAGCCAAACTTCAAAAGGGTGTCAAATTCCAGCCTGAACTGGTCATCGGTGGTTTTAATGAAAAACCGTTTGTCATAGCCGGCGGTTATGCCGGTGTCGGCCGATTGATTAATGGGCTGGGCGGCCAGTTCGGCGACCATTTCCCGAATCAATTCGGCATTGCGTTGCTGGAGGGCCTGCTGATTTTGTTGAGCCTCCAGTTCGGCGACGCGCTGTTGCAGGGCCTGCAATTGCGCCTGGACGTCCTGATCAGAACCGGCAGGTGCTGCTGAAACCATCAGCAATATAACACCTAGTGTAAGGAGGGTTGTCAGTTTTCTCATTGAGCTTCTTCCTTTCTAAAAAACCTAAATACCGTGCTGTTCCACCGCAGAACAGTCATTTACCATTCATTCTCGTTGACGTTTTATATAAAACGCCCTCTACCATATCGGCCGCGAATGAAATTCTGCTTTAAAAACCGGGCGGTAAAAAACTGATAATAGGCGATATCAGTACTGCCAAATGGTCTTAACAGCATTCGTTGTGCAGAAGGGCGATAGTAAGCACAACCGTACCCAGGCAAGAGGACTTTCGCGGCGCTTCTCTTAACAATGATAGTTGCTGTTTATTTGTCGCAACATCCATGTTGATTATTGTTTATACCACATTAACCCGACAAGAAATGACAATTCTCGCCGTTATTGCCAAAGTGTGTCTTGACACCGATGGACAAGGTTATAATGGTGAAATGTTGACCTGGTATTTATTATCCTTTCACAAATATTGGTAAATTCTTCGTATGAGCGGTATTATCCCACCGGTAAATCCAAGAGCAAGTAAAATACGTTAGGAAA
>JAFGBA010000371.1 GCA_016933395.1 Sedimentisphaerales bacterium
GAGGTTGCCAGAATGCGATCCCGAATAAAATTCAGCACCTCCATTCTTTGGTCTGAATCGGAATGTCCCCAAAAACGATACCCCGCCACATTCCTCGCCAGACGAATGCGTGAGGAAATAACAATATCGGCCAGTGGACCGCTACAATCCATCCAGGATCCGACATGATGATATAAATCCGATAAACCCATTTGTTATTCCTGTAACCGCTTCAGCTCATCTCGCAAGCGCGCCGCGGTTTCATAATCCTCACCCTCGACAGCGTGCTTGAGTTCTTCCCTCAATCGAATCAATTGAATCTGTTCCGACGCCTGGCTTCGGTTTCGCGGCGAGCGCCCTTGATGCGTCAAGGCCCCGTCATGAGCACGCTCCAAAAGCGGTGTTAGCGCATCCCGGAATACTTCATAATCATGAGGACATCCCAACAAACCCGTTCGCCGGAACGTTCCCCACGTCGTGTGGCAGTAAGGACATTCCATATCCCGTTTTTGTTTGGCTTCCGCCTGTTGCTCCTCAATCTGGTTTAATAGAAACTCACTCAAGGGAATCGAAGCCGTAATCGTTACCCCCTCTTTTTGAGCACACTGGTCGCACAAGTGCTGTTCGATCTTCTTGCCATTAATAATCTCGGTCAGATGCACCGTTGCAGGTCGCTCACAGCGTTGACATTGCATAACATTTTTCCTGAAAAAAAACAGGCTGAAAATGATCGTGGTGGGTAAACCATTTTCCTTATTAAATTTTAGCGGTTTACTTCATCCGCGTCAACTCGACACTTATGTCACGCAAAATGAAGTTTTTCGCTTAATCCATCGTTGTCGGACGATACGTCGCCGCCTGATCCGGCTCCTCCCACAATTTAACAGCCTTTAATCGTACCTGACGAGGGAGACATTCATCCAGCCGTTCGTAAAAAAAACGAGCCATTTGCTCGGTGGACGCCCCTCCCTTGGCGAAAAACGCCACTTCATTGATCGATGCGCCATCCATTAACGGTTGGGCCGCCTTTTTTAACAATGCCTTCAAAGCATGAAAATCCATCACCATGCCATTTTTATCAAGGTTTTCCCCTTCTATACAGGCCCGCACCCGCCACTCATGCTCATGCAAAGGTTCTAGCTCTCCCGAAGGCAGGCGAATCCCATGTCTGGCGCGAAAACGATGCTCCACTTGCAACTCATACATCGCCATAAGCCTTTGATATTGTTATAATCCTTCTTCTGACCGGTATTTCTCCTGTAAACGCCGCCAAACCGGTTCCGGAACCAACCGGGTCAGATCACCCCCATAACGAGCAATTTCCCGGATAAGGCTGGCGCTGGTAAAACCAAATTCCTCCGCCGTCATAATAAATACGGTTTCGATTCCCGCAACCGCTCGGTTGGTTAATGCCAACTGAAATTCATATTCCACATCGGTAAGATTCCGCATACCGCGCAGAATAACCTGCGCCTGGCAGCTTTTAACATATTCTACGGTCAGGCCGGTAAACCGCTCCGCCCGCGCCCCCGCAATATCTTTTACCAATTCCCGTGCAATTCCCAGACGTTCCTCTCCGCTGAAAAGGTACTCTTTGTTCGGGCTATCGCCCACGGCGACGATCAACTCGTCAAATATCTTCACTCCCCGGCGAATCACATCCAGATGCCCATTGGTTATCGGATCAAATGACCCGGGAAATACCGCCCGAACAAACTTATCTGACGACATATACGCCTCGGCAAACTGATATAACTACTTGTCCGATAACATTATCTTAAGGCTAATAACCTCTTCAGGCAAGGACTTTATGGGGTTGATTCAAATTACCTGTTTTAACATTTTTTCTGTCACTTAGCCTTGTTTTTAGAAGCTACGTTAACTCTAACGATTGTTCCGGCTATTGTGCGGGCAAATCCATTTTCAGTACTGATATCGATGGTTTTTCCATTAAGCCGGTTCTCAAGGGCGTCGATACGACTCTTGGAACCCAAGGCCCGGATAGCCTTGGTAACGACAACCGGAGCGAGAGAACCATGAATCATTTACTCAGACTGCTTGGCAAAGGATTGGAGCAACCATTAACACACTGGGTGCTGCCCTATAATCCCCTTCTCAGCGAAGAAGATGAAAAACAACTCCATTCCGCCTGCAAAAATCATCCCGAACATATAGGCAATATGATGCGGCTGGCTCTTCACCTAGCCCAAAGTGGTTTGTGTGAACAGGCTGAACGGTATCTGCAACAGTGCCGGTCTTTGCGACCTGAATCAGCGGAAATTTTACTTACCCACGCCGCGATTCTTGCTTCACAAGGCAACCTGGAAACCGCCATTAAACACCTTCGCCAGGCCCGTCGGACGGATGGAAGCGATCCCCGGATATGCTATGCCCTGGGGCATTGCCTCGAACGCACCGGGGAAATGGACCTGGCGGAGGAACAGTACAAGGCTTGTTATAATATCAGCGGCGGTTTAGAAGCGGCCCAATACCGATGTGCGGCCATTTATCTTGTCCGCGGCCAATGGCGGGACGTCATCGAACAATGCCAATGCCTGTCCAAACGCCATCCCGAAGATGTCCTATTGCACCTGATCCTGGGGCAATCTTATCTCGCCCGACAGGATCACGAACAGGCCCGGCAAAGCTTCGAACGGGCCTTGACAATCGAACCGGATAACTTCGAACTGCATGACGATGAAATCGAGGAACTGGTGCAGGCCGGCGAGATTGAAGCGGCCGTGGAGGAATTGCATCAGCTTATTCAGATACAGGGCGATTTCCCCGACTCATACGTTCGGCTGGGCGACCTTTACAGCCGACTCGGCGAAGACCATAACGCCACGGAAAACTACGAACAAGCCCTGCGTTTGCACCCCGACTATCTCGAAGCAGCGGTGAAACTGGGCACGCAGCACTTACGCTATAGTCGATTCTATGACGCCGCAACCTATTTCAATCGGGCGATGCACATCAATGACCGCCTGATTAGCGCCTATCTGGGCCTGGCCCGCGCGGAGTGGGGCCTGGAACAATCCGATCAGGCGGATGACACTTTCGGCCTGGCCGCCGCGCTGGAGCCAAACACCAACCTGCTCTACGCCGAATTGTCCCGTCTGCAACGTCGGCTTATCCAACAACGCCAGCAGGATTCACCTCCGTTAATCGCCGTACAGGACACCGATGAACCGGATAAAACGCTGCTTCAGCAGCTTAAACGCCACGAACAGGCCTGCCAGAAGAAGAAAAATGACGCCGGCCTGCATTATCGCTGCGCCCTGCTTTTACGCGGACAGGGGCAAACCGAATCGGCTTTGCGGCATTTGCGCCAGGCCATTGAAATAAATCCCACCTACGCCATGGCCAGAATGAAGCTGGCCCTGGTGTTGCGGGAAAAAGGCGACATGGATGCGGCGTGGCGGGAGCTGGACGCTTCGCTGCAATTGATCACGGAGCAAACGCAACTGCACTACAAACTGGCCCTTTTATATTGTGATCGCATCGAGTACGCTCTGGCCGTGGAGGCCTTTGAACATCAATGCGAAAACGCCGACAATGTCCATACCCAGGCCAATCTGGATATTTCGCTGCAAAGCATGGGCCTGATGGATTCCACGGTGGCCATCTGGCGTTCGCTGTGCGAACTGGACCCGCAAAGCTCACTGGCGTTCCAGTCGCAGCGAACCAGCATCTGGTCGAAAGTCCATCACTGATTGCCGCCAAAGCATAACCTCGAACGAAAGCAGGGATCGTTGCCACACCAACATCTCTGCTTTTGTTTTTTGTCAAGCCGCACTCCGGGGGGCTTGGCGGGTATGGCCGGACGATATTTTCTTTACTCTCGAAATAAATTCAGAATTGTTTAACCGCGAATTGCGCGGATTCACGCAGAGAATTAAGGCCAGAGCCAGTCATCGGCCAACAGCAGCAAATCAGCGGCGTCAACCGTACCGCTGTGGTTGAAATCAGCGCCCTGACACCAGTTGTTGGAATATTTGCACCCGCTTTGCAACCACTGCCCGGCCAGAGCGACGAAGTCCGCCATATCAACGGAATAGTTCTCATCCACATCCACCGCCAACGGCGGCCACACCGCCGTCGGCAACCCGCCAAAAGTTAATCCCCACCCACTGGCTATCGGGATATAATAGACTTTCGCACTTGAGTTAACATTATAGAATACATCGTCACCAAGGCTGGGCGCATCACCTTTGAAATAGATGTGTGTTAAACTGGTGCAGTTTGTTAATGCACGGTACTCAATTGAAGTAACATTGCTGGGAAAGATGATATTGATCAAGCTGGCACAGTCGAAGAATGCATACACCCCAATGCTGACGACACTATTGCCAATAGTGATATTGGCCAGGTCATCACAATCTAGGAATGCATAATCACCGATGGCAAGGACGCCGTTTGGGATGGTGATATTGGTTAGGCCGCAGTCACTGAAAACACCCTCGCTGATAGTAGTAATGCCGCTTCCGATGATAACACTGGTTAGACTGTTGCAGTCATTGAACGCATACGCCCCAATAGTTACGACACTATCAGGAATGGTAATACTGATTAAGTCATTGCAGTTAACAAACGCATAATCTCCGATAGAAGTGACGCTGTTACCGATGGCAACACTGGCCAGTTTGGAGCAGAGATAAAACGCACGTGCTCCGATAACGGTAACGCTATCGGGAATAGTAATACTGGTGAGATTATAGCAGCGATAGAATGCGTAACTTTGAATGGTATTGACGCTGTTGCCAATGATTACGCTGGTCAGGCTGTAACAACCATAAAACGCTGAATACCCAATTGTTGTCACACTATCAGGAATGATGACTTCGGTAAGACTGCTGCAAGCATTAAAAGCGTAATTCCCGATAGTATTGACATTATTGCCAACAATAACACTGGTCAAACCGGAACAGTTATTAAATGCGGAATTTCCAATAGCCGTAACGCCGTCAGGAATAGTGATATCGGTAATGCTGGAACAGTTATCGAATACATTGGCCCCAAGATACGTAACGCTGTCGGGGATATTGATATCGGTCAAGCCGACGCAGGATTGAAAGGCTTTATCACCAATATAGGTGACGCCATGGGGAACAGTGACAGCCGTAAGGCCTGCGCAGGCGGCGAAAGCCTCATCCTGAATGGTCGTAACACCGGCTGGTATGGCATAAACGCCGGATTTGGCCTGTGGATACCGAATAAGTTCTGTTTGGGCCTTGTTAAATAGAATGCCGCTTATGCTACTATAATTCGGATTAACTTCTGCTACCATGATATTTAAAAGTTGACTACATCCCCTAAAAACGGAATCTCCTATGCTGATGACATATTCGCCAATCGCAATGTCGGTCAGGCTGGTGCAATCTTGGAAAGCATTATTGCCAATGCTGGCGACACTGTTGCCGATTATGACATCAGCTAAGCTGGTGCAGGATCTGAAGGCATTATTCCCAATGGCTGTGGTGCTATCGGGAATCGTAATACTAACCAGATTTGAACAGTAAGAAAATGCGTCGTTGCCGATTCTGGTAATAACATCGGGGATAGTGATGCTGGTTAGACTGGAGCAGTATCTGAATGTATAATCCTCAATGGAGGTTGCCCCATTTCCAAGCGAAACGCTTGTTAGATTTTGGCAATCAGAGAATACTCCGCTTCCAATACTCGTAATATTGTCTGGAATGGTGATACTGATCAGGCTGGAGCAGCATCTGAACGCATCATCCCCAATAGAGGTTACCCCATTTCCAAATGAAACATTTGTCAGGCTCTGGCAGTAATAGAATGCGCTATCCCTGATGGTGATAATATTGTCAGAAATAGCAATGCTCGCAAGACTGTAACAATTATAGAATACATAGTCGCCAATGGCGCTAACGCCGCTGGGGATAGTTATATCGGTTAGGTTTTGACAGGATCCAAAGGCCCCCTCCCCCATTACCGTTACGTTACTACCGATAATTATATCGGTAAGGTTTCTGCTACAATTGAATGCGTAATTTCCAATGTGGGAGACGCTGTCGGGGATAGTGTATGTGTTATCGACTTTCGCCGGTGGATATCGAAGAATCTGAGTTTTATTCTTGTCAAACATAGCCCCATCCAGGCTGCTATATACGGGGTTGCCCGAATCCACCGTGATCTCCTGGAGGTGATCACACTCAGCAAAGGGTTCTTCAATCAAGATGACGCAACTGGGAATGGTGATACTGGAAGGGGAACACCCAATACGCGAGAAGGCGGTGTCCGCAATCGTCGTGACGGTCAAACCTTCGATGGTTTCCGGAATCACCACATCAAAGCCGGGGGCACAACAGTAGGTAATCGTGCAGGTGCCGTCGCCATTATCCAGCCAGTAGAGTTGCGCCTGGGCGGCGGAAGCAAGGGCCAAAATAGCTATAACCACAGCAGGAATAATGAGTAATGCTCGCCTCATAAACAACCTCCTGGACCACTTGACGGAGCTAATGAAGAACCCGAACCTATTAGTATCCCAAATATACCGGCCGGGGGTATGGAAATCAATGACAAAAATAACAGAGTGACTAATGGGCGTGTTGCCTAAAGCGTAGCGGTGCTGCGGGTATCCTGCCCGCTGGCTTTTTTTACGCCATAAACACGGTTGGCGATTCGGAGGATCGAGGGCAGGATGCCCTCGACACCTTTCCTAACGGTTGGCCTGGGGGAAAGCATCAGAAGGATGCGAGTTGATTGCAGAAAGGGCGAAGCATTAACAGTACCTCTGGTCTCCCGTCCGACGTTATCACTGCTTATGTTTTTTGGAATCTACTGGTATGATCGTTAATCCATCATCGTTTTGACGATGGCGTCGATGATTTTCGTCGTGCCGGAATCGCCGTCGCGGGTGAGGATGCTGAAGGCCGGCCGGTGGTCTTGCACTATCAATCCGGGCCAGGCTTTGACGCATATAACTCTTTTTACAAGATGGAGTTAGCCTTATTCCCCATAAAAATACTTGCAAAATCCCGTGAAAAGTACATAATTACCAATACCCGTCTGGCGGCGTAGCCGGGCAAAATATTCAACAAAGGAGTCCTCAGTTTTTTCGGAAGGAGAAATAGTATCATGAAATACTTGAAATTATTGGTTTGCCTGTTGGTCTTGGCGCTGTGCCGGTCGCCCCTGAATGCCGCCCATTTTGTGGCCGAACACGAATCGCTTTACGCGAATTCCAACGCCATCACCGAAAGCATCACCGTCCCGGAGCAAACGGACAGCCAGAACCATTGGGGCGGCCATTACGTGGAAACCTACTCTCATACCGAGATAGAAGACATGGAAATGGACGCCATCGCCGAGGGCCAAGGCAAAGTGGAAACTATTAACATTCCCTTTACCAGTTATGAAACCGATCCCGCCGTCCTCGACATCGAAAGCCATGCCTTATCTTTCGCGGATTTGCCTTCGGAAAACGGCGTTCATGCCAAGGGATGGGTGAATTTATCAAGCGTCGCCCCCGGATCGGCGACAGGTCAATTTTACCGGATCGATCCTGACGGGACGGAAAATACCGGCGACCTGGTTACCGTCTCCCTCGATTACATTGTCGATATCTACTTTTCCGGCTATGGCGTCACCAATTCCGGTTCCGTTCACGGCGGATTCGCCGGCGATAACCTTCTGATCACGCTTAACTGTGCTGATTGGGATGATCCCCAGCCCGGAGAAATCGTACGTTCCTATTCCAAGAAGGACGTCGACGGACATTATGAGGACCATGACTCCATTCAGGTCGCCATCGGGGATATTATCGGCATCCATTTCGGCGTATCCTCCGCCACGGAAACTTATACGACTGAAACGGGCGGCGGCTCGGAAACTTATTTGACCATGTGCATGGTTATTACCAGTTATGACGGCCCGCCTCCATTCGATCCCGCAAAAGCGGACTTGAACGGTGACGGCCGTGTTGACGTGCTGGATTTGGCCCTTTTCGCCAGCGCCTGGCTCTGGGAAGAATCAGAATAATCCCCAAAACGAATCGCCCCTGACCAAACAGGCAAACAAAAGACCGTTAGCGTTATTACTTTATTTCATCCATCATCGTTTTGACGATGGCGTCGATGATTTTCGTCGTGCCGGAATCGCCGTCGCGGGTGAGGATGCTGAATGCCAGCCGGCGGCCGTCGGCGGTTTGGCAATAGCCGCTGAGCGCCCGGTGGCGGGCGATGTAGCCGGTTTTGACGAAAATGCGGTCCTGGTACTTGGGATCGGCAAAGCGGTTGCGGCGGTCGAGCGTGCCGCTGTCGCCCTGGGCCAGAGATTCGCGATACATCTGTGCGGCGGGGCGCCGGGCCATGTAACATAACACCGTCGTGATGCTGCGCGGCGTCAGTCGGTTTTCATGGCTCAGGCCGCAGCCATCATCTATTTTAAATGCTTCGGCGGGTATGCCCCGCTTACGTAAAAAGCCGCTGACCACCTCCCGGCCGGTTTCCCAGCTTCCCTGCCGCAGCGTCCTACTCGTAGCGCCGCTATCGACCGATTCGCCGCCATAAGCCCCCAGGGTCTTAAAAAGACACTCCGCCGCCAGATTGAAGCTGTCGGTATTACACCGGCCCAAGACGTTTACCAGCGGCGTCCTTTCCCGCACCAGCACATCAAAACCTTCGGGAGGCGCTCCCTGGGCATCCCGCAAGGCGCCAACAATGAGTTGCCCTTGAACGGGTATGCCTTGCCGGGCCAGAAATTCCGCCAAAACGAAGCCGAAATACGCCCCCGGCCGATCCAAGGCCACATCGAAGTTGAATTCGGTCTGACAGTTACCTCTGAGCACCAGTTCATTATTCTTTAAACGCCCGGCCCCCATGATATTGCCGCCGGATAGTCGTGATTTAGCTTCGTTGCGCAAACTAACATAACGCGTGTCCGGCTCCAAACGCACCGCCGGCGGCTCGCCCTTTGTTCCAGGCGTACAATGCACCCCGATGCAATTACCACGAAAATTCAGTCCGGCGACCTGGGCGGCATAACGTTTATCGGCCTGCTCCGCCGGCCAGGAAGGGTGATACCGTTCATCGTCAAAGATACCGGCATCCACAATCAGATTGCCTTCGATACATTTCACCCCGCGCGTCTTAAGCACCTCCACAACCAGTTGCATAATGGCGTCATAGTCCTCGCCGCGTTGTTGGGTAAAATCCGGATCGCTCGTTAACGGGTCGCCCGCGCCGATTACCACAAGGTCCTTGTTATATAACCCGATAAGGGTCTCATAGGTAAAATCCGCCCCCAGCAAATCCACCGCGGCGGCCGTGGTGACAAGTTTCATATTGCTGGCGGGCGCCAAAGGTTCGTCGGCATTGCGGGCGGCCAGAGTTTTGCCGGTCTCCACTTCGCAAATGTGCAATGCAAAAAACGCTTTCTTTTGCTGAGATTCCAGCAGCTTGCTGATGGCGGCGGGGCATTCATCCTGAGCCATCGCCGCCGAACAACTCAGAACGGCCGGCGTGAAATACAGAAAATACCTAATTAACCGCATGCTCTTTCGTGTTTGATGCCTTTTCATCGACCATCCTTTATAATGGCATCGGACGAAAAATCAAGCTTGACATAACATGCAAAAAGTAGATAATCATTGTTTCTGATACCAAGGAAGTTGTTATAAGTCTTTATTTGAGAGGCAGTTGCAAAATGGGTCGACGACGGGATCGATTGGACGGACGTTTGGAAAGAGCCACCGCAGTACGTCAGGAGAATTCCACACGGAAAGCCTGCGAGCGAAATCGGCGCGATGCTCAGATGATTGAACTAATGAAAACGCACTCGTTCCCCTATACGCCGGCCGTGATGAGTTGGTTAAGCGTGAAATTAGGTAAGCGGGCCTCTCGCATCACCCCCAAAGACATTTCCGCTCTGATTAAATAGTATCTGTTGCGAAAAAACCGTTTGGAGTTCAAGCTTCAGCTTGGCCTTGTCAAAAACGTCATTTTGACGCGAAAAAACGGCCGGCCTGAAGGCTGAAATCCCAACACATATATAACAAATAATTGTATCCTGGAAAAATGGGGATGGAAATCGCGGCACGAAGGGGTTAGACGGTCGCTTCGCTTACCGGTTTGGACGCCAGCAATTCGTTAAGCAATTCATAAGCCTCATCGCAATTGGACGAACTGGGGAGAGTGTGTTCATTTCCGCCGCTTTGCGATTGGACAACCACCTGCATCTTTCGGCCCAGACCCTTGCAATGAATCAGGACCGGGCCGCGGAGTTCCTTGGTTATTCTGACCTCCAAATGCGGGAAGCGAATCGTTACTCCCGGATACGCTCGCTCGTTTATACGCACTTCCGCCACGACTTTTTCCTGGGAAGCGGCGTAAGCCTGGCTAATCTCCTCGATTAATGCATTAACACTGTCTTCCAGTTCCGATGCGGTATAGAGCAATTCGGTGGCTTTCTCTTTTTGATCGTTGGTCAAATGCTTCTGGTTGGCCAGCAACGGTTCGACAATGGAGCGCACTTTTTCGATCTTTGCCCGTTTCTGTTTGACTTCGGGCGCCACTTCCAACACGCGCCGGCGCAAGGCGTCATCGGCGCCGACTTCCAGAAGGGTCTTTATCCCGGCCTCGCTGCCGAGATCTTTCACCTCCACGCCGCCGCGCGCCACGATATGCCCGCCCACCAGAGGCCCGCGCTCCACCATGACCTTGCCGTCACAAACCAGATTGCAATTGACGATCTCCGTCATCACCTGCACGTCCCCGCCGCATTTAACTTCGGCGTTGGTGATATATTTACTGGTGATTTTTTCGCCGGCGGAGAATTTGCCCTTTTCCTTGCCGGCCATGCCGCCCACGGCGTGAAGAATCTTATTGGCGTGCACCTCCGCCGCTTCGATGACACCCTGAACCGTCACGCAATCGTCGCCGTGCACCTTGAACAGATCAAGGACGTTTTTGCAAATTACCACTTCACCGGGAAACTTGATATTGCCTATGGAAAAATCCACGTTGCCGTTGACTTCCAGCTTGGTCTCTATGCTGATTTTATCCCCGTTCAAATCAACCTTGCCGCTTTCGGCGGCGTAAACGGTGTCTCCCTGGCGAGTGACGTTTTTACCCAACACCACCCGCACTTCACGCCCCAGCTTGTGAGGCACCACCTTGCCATAAACGTCCATACCGTCTTCGCCGCTGACGGGAGGAATGATTTTTAACAAAGCATCCCCCTTCGTGACGGCGATAATGGAACTGCGTTCATAATGGCTTTGATGTTCGGTTGCCGCCGTTTCGGCCGGCTCGGTCGAGTCGGTTGACTCGGTTGACTCGGTCGAGTCGGCTGACTCGGTGCTCTGGGTTTCGTCGGTTTTTTCTTTTTCGTAAAGTTTTTCCAGTTTCCCATGTTCATCATGAACGGGAGGTTTGCCCCGTGCAATCACCACCGGCTGAGGAACCGTCCCCTTTTCCAATTCCGCCACGAATTTTTCGATAAGCGGATTAATTTCCTCATGATCCAACGCCAAACCCAGTTTATCGATTTCCTCGATAACCGTTGAAACCGTAGGCGCAGCTTCCGGCGCCCCGCCTTTTAGCTCCAACACCGCTTCCATGCGATCGTCACTGACTTTGACATACATCTGATTATTCACCAAAGGCGGCATGCACGTCCTGTCCTTTCATGGCCCGACCAACCACGAGGGAATCCCACGACCGGTTGAATTACCCTGTTAGGCTGGCTGTGCTGCTTTTTTCATGGTTTCTTCAATTTTTGCTTTAAGCGTTTCGGGAGTAAACGGCTTGACCACGTAGTTGTTCACGCCCGATTTTATCGCCTCGATAATGCGGGGTTTCTCCGCTTCGGTCGTCACCATAATAATCACTGTGTTCTTATCGGTTTCACGGAGTTTCTTCGCCATGGTGATGCCGTCCATATTCGGCATATTCCAATCGAGCAAAATCAAATCAAACGGCCCCTGTTCGCTGATTACCTTAAGACCTTCGTTGCCGTCACCGGCTTCCGCAACTTCAACTCCGGGGGTGCCAACGACTTTCCGCCATATATTGCGCATGGTGCGCGAATCGTCAACCAGCAATATTTTCATCATCGTCTCCCGTGTTTTAATTATTTCCAATCTGTTTAATATTAACTTCCACGCAAAAATCACCGGCGCTGCAGGTGCAAGGAATAACAATGCAAGGCACGTCGCGCAGCCGGGCGATCGTGTGATTGGAGCCGATCACCACCGAGGGGATGCCGATGCCCGCATTCAAACCGAAATCCTTTTTTGCATTGCCCGCGATCATATTGCAGAGTTCGCCAACGGCGTCGGCAAAATCATCCGAGGTGGCGTCCAAAGGCATACCGCAAAAGGTTTCCACCACTTTTAGTGCGGTATCCATGCCGAAACTCACCACCACATTGCCCTTGACTTCACCGGAAAATCCCACAATGCTGCTGACATCATGGCCGGGTTTTTCCCCTTCCTTGATGTATGGCTTGCCGACAGTCGCTTCAATCGACACCATGGTGCTTAACACATTTTTTATCGATCGCACAAACGCAACAACCAATGACGCATCGAACTGAAGGGGTTGGACACCTGGCATGAAAAAATCTCCTTATAATGTTTACGTGTCCCGCATTCGCCGCGGAAGCGGTTCCCATACCGGTTTCAATAAACGAAACACCATTTATTATACTCCGCCATCAACATCGACAGGTTAACTTGACGGCTTAATCGAAAGATAAAAAACACCCCCTTTTATACTAAAGAAACAGAATTCCCCTAAAAACGACCGATAATATGCCGCTTATATACCCCTCAGAAACACCCGGTAAAACACCTTTTCCGCCTCTTTCAATAATATCGGACGCTATCAGACATCCATCGCAATCACTTCGTCACCCAGCAACTGGCGACGTGATCGTTCTTGCCGCCTTTTGGCTCCAGCGGCGGCATTTCCTGCTTGCAGCGTTCGACGGCCATTTGGCAGCGAGGGTGAAAAGGGCAACCACCGGGCGGGTTAACCGGGCTGGGAACCTCACCCCGTAAAACAATCCGTTGCTTGGCGCGAACGGGATTGGGTTGAGGGATGGCGCTCATCAACGCCATCGTGTAAGGATGCCGCGGCTGGGCATAAAGAACATCCGCCTGGGCATATTCCACCAGTTTGCCCAGATACATCACCGCCACCCAATCGCTGATATGCTCCACCACCGCCAGGTCGTGGGCGATGAAAAGATACGTCAAGCCCATTTCATCCTGCAAATCCTGCAAAAGGTTCACAATCTGCGACTGGATCGACACGTCCAGGGCGCTGACGGGTTCGTCACAAACAATGAATCTGGGATGCAGGGCCAATGCCCGGGCGATGCCGATACGCTGCCGCTGGCCGCCGGAAAACTCGTGCGGATAACGCCCCATGTGATCGGAACTCAAACCGACCTTGCACAATAAATCCGCCACACGTTCGCGGCGTTCCGCGCCGAAGGCAATTTTATGCACCGTTAATGCCTCACCGACAATGCTCTCAACCGTCATGCGCGGATTCAATGAGCCATAAGGATCCTGGAATATCAGTTGCATATCGCGCCGCAGACACCGCATCTCCTCAGCAGACACGCCAAATACGTCCTCGCCGTCAAAACGCACCTGGCCGGACGTCGCCGGTATTAAACGCAAGATGGTCCGCCCCACCGTCGTTTTACCACAGCCGCTTTCGCCTACTAAACCCACAGTTTTTCCTCGCGGAATAGAAAAGCTCACACCGTCCACGGCCTTGACGTAACCAACCGTTCGGGCAAATACGCCTTTACGAATGGGAAAATGGGTCTTGAGGTTTCTTACGGTTAAAATATCGCCATTGGTTGTCATGAGGTGCGTTTCTCCATCAACTCCCGAACCTTCCAGCAGGCCGCGACGTGGCCGGATTCATATTGCTCCAGTTGAGGCTCCCGGCTCTGACATTGCCGGTCATTGCAGCCATGCGGACAACGAGGGTGAAATTTACAACCGGTCGGGAAATGCAGCGGATCGGGCACGCTGCCGGGAATCACTTCCAAACGCTGCTGGCCTTCGCCCAGTTTGGGCAGCGACCGCAGCAGGCCCTGGGTATAGGGATGCAGCGGACGAGCGAAAATATCATGGACCGTGGCTTTTTCCACGATTTTGGAGGCGTACATCACCACCACGTCATCGGCGTTTTCGGCCACAACGCCCAGATCATGCGTAATCAACAGCACACTCATATTCTTACGATGTTGCAGGTCCTTGAGTAATTCCAGAATCTGGGCTTGAATAGTTACATCCAGCGCCGTGGTGGGTTCATCGGCGATCAGCAGCGAAGGATCACAACTTAACGCCATCGCGATCATCACCCGCTGCCGCATACCGCCGGACATCTGATGAGGGTATTCCTTGACGCGCTGAGCCGGCTCGGCGATACCCACCTGTCGCAGGACATTAATCGCCAGATCCCAGGCCGCTTTGCCGTGTAAATTCTGATGTAGTTCAATCGCCTCAACAATTTGCTCGCCCACCGTATAAACAGGATTCAGACTGGTCATCGGTTCCTGGAAAATCATGGCGATTTCATTACCGCGAATATGTCGCATTTCCCGCTCGCTCAGATGGAGCAAATTTTTTCCGCGAAACAAAATTTCCCCGCCGACAATTTTCCCCGGCGGCTTGGGAATCAATCGCAGCATGGCCAGAGCCGTGACGCTTTTGCCGCAGCCGCTTTCGCCGACGACGGCCAGGGTTTTACCCTGAGGGATGTCGTAGCTGACGTTCTGCACGGCCCGCACCTCGCCCGCCTCGGTGAAAAACGTCACCTGCAAATCCTGAATCGATAACAAAACACCGTTTTCACTCATGGTATGAACTCTAAAAAAATTTGGTTACGCCGTGCGTAATTTCGGATCCAAGGCGTCCCGCAACCGGTCGCCGAACAAGTTAAGCGCCAGCACCAGGAAGAACATCGCGCCACATGCCGCCGTGACCTCCCACCAGCGGCCCACGACCAGGTCCAGACGAGCGGCGTTTATCATCGATCCCCAACTGGGCGTGCCTACCGGAACCCCCAAACCCAAAAACGACAACATCACTTCCGCCGTCACTGCCCCGACAAAACCCAGAGTGAAACTGATGATGCCCAGATGCAGCAGATTGGGCGCGATATGACGGAAGATAATCCGCAGATGCCCCTGGCCCAGCGCCCGTGCGGCGGTAACGTAATCCAACTCCCTGAGTTTGAACGTTTCCGCCCGCACAATACGACAGGTGCCAATCCAACTACGAATGCCTAAAGCAATGTACAAACCATGAATGCCGGTCATGTCAATTTCAATCGGAGTTTCCTTAAACAAAACGCCGACATTCTGAAAAGCGAATTTAATGGCAATCAGCAAAATTAACCCCGGAATACTGGCCCAGGTGGTGTATAACCAAAAAACGAAATCATCGATCCATTTGCCAAAATAACCGCCGATCATGCCCAGGGCCATACCGATGGGCACGGCGATAATATTGGCCATAAACCCAACCGTCATGGAGACCTTGGCGCCCA
>JAFGBA010000060.1 GCA_016933395.1 Sedimentisphaerales bacterium
TCGGGAGAAACGGCCGTAGGCAAGTATCCACTCGCCGCTGTGCAATGGATTCAGCGAATCGCCGCGCAGACGGAAAAGTATTTGGACCGGCATCGTGGACCACGATCACGTTATTACACGGACGAAGAGTTTAAACTCACAGCCGTGCTTTCACGCTGTGTGGCGGAAATTGTTGATGACAGCGAAGCGAAATTTGTCGTAGCCTGGTCGCAGAGCGGCGCCACGGCCCGATTGATGAGCAAGGCCCGTATTGACGTCCCCATTGTCGCCCTTAGCAGCGACGCCCGCATGTGTGAGCAAATGAACCTGCATTACGGCGTTATTCCCGTATGTCTTCCCATTCCCAAGGATATTCAGGCGTTCGCCCGTCAGGCCGAATTACTCCTTCTGGATCGCAAGCTTGCCCAAGTGGGCGATCAGATCGTTTTAGTCGCCGGAGCAACGCTCGGTGAGGCCGGAACCACCAATTCCGTAATGATCCACACCATCTCCGGCGCATGATTAGCTCAATAATATGGGGAATAAATTACCCTTTCAGCACCGCTAAAGGCCTCAGGCGAGCGATGGGTTTGGCAAGACCTGCCTGGCAAACAACCTCAATCACGGCGTCAATGTCTTTATAGGCGGCAGGAGCCTCTTCCTTGATGGCATGTTTATTCTCCGCGATGAGGGTAATACCCGTCATCGAACGGCGAAACTCTTCATCGCTGATAGCGGCGGGACGAACCGCTTTGCCTGAACGGCGGGAACGCTTGCCCGCGGCGGCGGTGCGGCTCATCGTGCGCCCGGCGCCATGGTTGACGCTGCACAACGCCTCCTGTGAACTATCACAGCCTGCCAGTAGATAACTGCCTGTGCCCATTGATCCGGGGATAATCACCGGTTGGCCGACGCCGGCAAAGGGCGAATCCTTCATGCGGGCGGGGCCGAATGCACGTGTTGCTCCCTTGCGGTGCACCCACACGTCCGCACCATCGTGATTTTCCTTCTGGGCCATGTTGTGTGATACATCGTAGATGATCGAAAGGGACGTATGATATAAATGTCCGAATGCCTTACGCACCAGCAGCGCCATGATGTGACGATTGACATAAGCAAAGTTGCCTGCAGCATTCATGGCCCCGATGTAGTGGTCAAATGCTTTTTGATCGTTGGTAAGATATGCCAGTTCCCTCTGGTGGCCGCTAACACCCAATATCCGGGCGGCCTGTTTCATGTAATCATCGGCAACTTCGTAACCGAACCGTCGTGATCCGGAATGAATCATAACCGTTACATCATTGCGTTCCAGGCCGAACCAGCGGGCCAGATCTTCGTCGAAGATTTGTTCAACCTGCTGAATCTCCAGAAAATGATTCCCGCCGCCCAAGGTTCCCAGTTGATATATGCCTTTTTCGCGCGCCATATCAGGAACATGGTCGAGTTGTCCCGGTAGAGAGCCATGTCGTTCCACGCGGTTCATATCCGCCCGCCACTGGTCTTCATCGAAGACCGACCACGCACGATGATCGGTATGTTCCGCCAGCGTTTTAACCGCTCCTAGCCCTTCGACCAGCACAGCGTCAAGATGTTTTTTTTCCATTTTGAGATTGCTCTTGCCTTCACCCAGCGGCACATCACGAGCGATGGAATGAGCAACCGTAGCAGGGTCCACTTCCTTAATGGTCATCCCTGTTCGCATCAGGGTCATGCCGCAGTTAATATCATAACCCACCGCCGCGGGCATGATGGCGTCGTTGAGGGCCATGACGCATCCAATGGGCACACCGAATCCCTGATGAATATCCGGCGTAGCCAGCACCTTCCGTGCCGGCGGCAGACAGGCGGCGTCATACAACTGACTAACGGCGGTATTCTCAAGCGGCAGTTGCTCGGAGGTGTAAATCATTGCAGGTACGGTCATGGTGTCCGTTTTGGGTAATTGTACCCGCCAAGGGTCCAGTCTTTTTAAAGTGGTATCCATAATTTAGCTTTGGTTTAATTTGGTTATGTTGAGATTTATTCTGATGTTACGATAATTATTATTCAAGACTCACTAAAAAACAACGGCCTGCCGGGAGGAGGCGACAGGCCGTATCATACGAAAAGGAGGAGAAAAATGTTTTTTCTTGTTTCAAGTTGTTAGCTACATAATTATACGGGCCGAAACCACCGAAGTTCGTTGTTTTTGCCGTTGAAAGCATATTTTTAGCATTGTCGAAACGTAAATATTTATAAGTCATTGTAAATAAATGAGTAATATAATATGGCATGGTGGTGGATTGAGTAAAATTAAGGATAAATTGATGCAAATCGGTTTTTTAGGCTTGGGCAAAATGGCGGAAGCCCTTATCGGCGGTATGGTGCGGGCCGGCCGAGTGCAACCTCAGGATATCATCGGTTACGATCCCGATGTCACCCGCGGCCAAAAGCTGCAAAAGGAACCGGGGATTCGGATTTCCTCAAATGCCTTAGAAGTATGGGAGCAAGCTGAAGAGATGGTTTTTCTGGCATTCAAACCCCAGAACTTTGAGCAGGCAGTAAAGTCGCTGCTTGCGCAAAGTGAAAATGATAAACTCATTGTCTCAATTCTCGCCGGTGTACGCATAGAACGTATCCGTCAGGCACTGCCGGGGGCAAAAGTGGTACGGGTGATGCCCAACACGCCGTGTCTGGTGGGGCGGATGGCATGCGGCTTCGCAACGAGCGATGATGTCAGCCCCGTCCAGCGTCAGGCCGTGCGGCAGTTACTCGAAGCCTGTGGCATTGCCCTGGAAGTCAGCGAGCCGGCTCTTGACGCCGTTACCGGTCTGAGCGGCTCCGGGCCGGCCTTTATCGCTTACCTTATCGAGGCCTTTATCGCCGGAGGCATCGCCGCCGGGCTGGATGAGGTTGTCGCCCGACAACTAACCTTGGAAACCTTCATCGGCACGGCTGAACTTCTCAAGGCCTGGAACCTCACCGGCTCGGATCTTATCGAGATGGTATCTTCACCTAACGGTACAACCGTCGCCGGCCGGGCGATTCTGGAAGCTTCCGATGTTCGGCAAATCATTATAGATACTATCGTCCGGGCTGCCCAGCGCGGCTGCGAACTGGGGCAGTAAGTCCAACCATGAATGAACCAACAACGCTAACAAACAACATACAGGAGATTATTCTCCATATTGGCTGGATCGGCTTGTCGCTGATTTTATTGACAGTCTGGCTGGTCAGGACGCGTAATGGCCGAGATGCTTTTCCTGATGCTTATCCCTTGCCCATTATTGCCGGGCGGGACATCCTCATCGCCGCCGGTTTTTTTCTGGGTGTCATGCTTATCAGCGGCATTCTGATAGGCCAGGCTCAGAATAACTGGACGCGATTGTCGCTGGGCTTTGCGACATTAGGTTTGGGCCAACTGGCGATAGGGGCGTTGGTGGTAACGATATTCGTCAGCCGCGGCCAGTGGTTGGTCTTAAGCTTCCGCAATATCTATCAAACCCTCAAGCGGGCGATTATCTATTACATCACTGCGGGGGGAGTGGTGATGCTTTTACTATTAGCGACACTTTGGGCTTGTGGTATCGACCTAGATGAAGCGAACAAACATCAGGTGCTGGACTTGCTGGAAAAGTCCCCGCCCCTTCATACAGTCATCATTATGATAACCGGGGCAGTCTTGGCCGCTCCCATCGGCGAAGAACTGTTTTTTCGCGGCTTGCTCTTGCCGTTTCTTATCGGTCGTCTGGACCACATCAGCCGTCGTTATCGCCTGAACCTTCCATCTGAACAGTCAATATCCGAATCTGAACCTGGTGCACCCCAACGGGCAGTACCGAGTCCGGCGAGCCGCTGGGCCGGTATCATTCTGACGGCTATCATTTTTGCCATGATGCACGGCGAAAAGCAGCACTGGCCCGCCATCACCGGCCTGGGTATTATCCTTGGCGTTGCCTATGAACGTTTTGGTAACCTGTTGGTTCCTATACTCATCCACTTCCTCTTAAATGGCATCTCGGTATTTTTTCTATGGTTAACGATTTATCTTAAAAACTTTCTAAATCAAGGATAATGCTGATAATCCCGGATAAGTAAGTGGATTTAATCAACGAAACAATGATCGTTAAGTCTGGTTATCCCAGCTAAACAATTCGTCGGAATGGCGGGAGATTATTATTCATTTTGTGCCATTGAGTCATAGGCTACCGGCCTTTGACTGGTTGACAGGGGAGGGTGGGAGCGGTATTCTTGTTGCAAGGTTTTGATGATAAAGATGTTACAGAGAAAGGTATAGCTTCATGCGGGTTTTGTCCGGGATCCAGACCTCCGGTAAGTTGCATATCGGCAATTACTTCGGGGCGATGCGGCAGTATCTGGCCTTGCAGGAAAAGGGCGAAGAGTGTTTTTATTTTCTGGCCAACTATCATTCGCTCACCAGCGTGCGGAGCGGGGCGGAGCTTAGGGACTATACGCTGGAAGTAGCGCGGGGATTTCTGGCGGTAGGGCTGGACCCCGTCAAGTCGCTGCTGTTTCGCCAGAGCGATGTGCCGGAGGTGACCGAGCTGGCGTGGATTTTGTCGTGTCTGACGCCGATGGCGCTGCTGCAAAAGTGCGTAAGCTACAAGGACAAGGTCGCCCAGGGCCTTTCACCTAACCACGGTTTGTTTGCTTATCCGGTTTTGCAGGCAGCGGATATTCTGATGTTCAGCAGCCACCTTGTGCCGGTCGGTCAGGACCAGAAGCAGCACGTGGAGGTGACGCGGGATATCGCCATGAAGTTCAACAACGCCTACGGCGAGATCTTGACGCTGCCGGAGCCGTATATCCTCTCGACGGTGGCGGTGGTGCCGGGGCTGGATGGGCGCAAGATGAGCAAGAGCTACGGCAACACGCTGGAACTGTTTGAGCCAGCCGGAGCGATGAAGAAGAAGGTCATGCGGATTCAGACTGACTCCACGCCGGTGGAGCAGCCCAAGGACCCCGATAAATGTATTCTGTTCGCTCTACTGACGCTGGTGGCGTCCGAGGAGGAATTGGCCGAGTGGCGGGAGCGCTACACCCAAGGCGGCATGGGCTACGGCGAGGTGAAGAAGCGGCTGGTGGAATTACTCAATGAACTGCTGGACCCGTTCCGGGCTCGTTATGAGGAATTGGTCAAGGACCCTGATTACGTTGAGGATGTGCTGCGCAGCGGCGGGCAAAAGGCCCGGGCCATCGGCCAGGAATTGATGGAGAAAGTTCGCAGTGCAACGGGAATAGTGCGCTCGAATATCACAAACTAAACGAAAGGTTATGGTTTAGCCACAGATTTCACTGATGGACACTGATAAAAGAATAGAATTCAGAATTAAGAAGCCAGAATTAAGAATTAAATCAGTGAATATCTGCGTAATCAGTGGCTAATATTAAAA
>JAFGBA010000372.1 GCA_016933395.1 Sedimentisphaerales bacterium
CGGCGACCGGCAAAAAGACGGTATTAGGTTTGGCCACCGGCCACACGCCCGTCAATGTTTATCGCGAACTGATTCGTCTTCACCGTGAGGAAGGATTGGATTTCGGCAGCGTCATCACCTTCAACCTAGATGAATACTGGCCTATCCGGCCCGAAAGGCTGCAATCGTATCATACCTGGATGCACGAAAATCTGTTTAACCATATCAATATCCCGGCCGGGCAGATTCATATCCCTCGCGGCGACATCGAGGAAAAAGATATTCCCGCTTTTTGCCGCGGTTATGAACAACAAATCGCCGACGCCGGCGGGATTGACCTGCAAATCCTGGGCATCGGCCGCAGCGGCCACGTCGGCTTCAATGAACCCGGCAGCGACCGCGACAGCCTCACGCGCCGCATTCGTCTGGATGCTATTACCCGCAAGGATGCCGCCAGTGATTTTTTCGGTGAAGAAAACGTACCGGAAATGGCCATTACCATGGGCGTCGGTTCTATTCTGGCCGCACGACAAATCTGCCTGTTGGCTTTTGGCGAACATAAGGCTCCGATTATCCAGCGGGCCGTTGAAGGCGAAATTTCCAATTCCGTAGCCGCCAGCTTTCTGCAGGAGCACCCCAACGCCACCTTTTATCTCGACCAGGCGGCTGCGGCGGAACTAACCCGCATGAAAACGCCTTGGAAGCTTGGTTCGTGCGAGTGGGATGAACCGCTTCGGCGGCAGGCCGTTATTTGGTTGGCACTCAGGGTTAATAAACCTATCCTAAAACTTACTGATGAAGATTACGCTGAGAATGGTTTGGAGGAATTGCTGCGTCTTCGCCATGGTGCGTACCATCTGAACATAGAGGTTTTCCGCCGCCAGATGAATACGATCACCGGCTGGCCCGGCGGCAAGGAAGGACCCAAGCGAGTTCTCATCTTCAGTCCACACCCCGATGATGATGTTATCTGCATGGGCGGCACCTTGCGGCGGCTTATTGAGCAAGGGCATGCCGTAAATGTTGCTTATATGGTCAGCGGCTACCTGAGCGTCTTTGACCATGATGTCGCTCGCCACGCCGATTTTGTGCGTCAGTTTAACAGCATTTTCAATATCTCTCCCAGCGAGACGGAAGTTATCGAAAACCATATCGAGCAGTTCCTCCATGGTAAAACACCCGGTGACGTCGATACGGTTGAAGTGCAGGCCATCAAAGGCCTTATTCGCCGCACGGAAGCTTTTGACGCCGCCCGCGCATGCAATCTCAAACCAGAGCATGTGCATTTTCTCGACCTGCCGTTCTACAACACCGGCAAGGTGCAGAAGCTCAACCTTAGCGAGAAAGACATCACTGCCGTACGCGCTATTATCGAGATCATCAAGCCAGACATGATCTTTGCCGCCGGCGACCTCTCCGACCCGCACGGCACGCATCGCCTGTGTTTGGAAGCCATCCTTACCGTGATGAAGCGGCTGTTTGACGGCAAAAAAGAGGCTCCCGTGTTGTGGCTTTATCGCGGGGCCTGGCAGGAGTGGGAACCGGGCCAGATTGAAATGGCCGTGCCGCTCTCGCCGGATGAACTGCGACAGAAACGCTACGCCATCTTCCGCCACGAAAGCCAGAAAGACCGGGCCATGTTCCCCGGCCCTTACGATAGCCGCGAATTCTGGCAACGCGCGGAAGACCGCAATACCGCCACCGCCGGCCTCTACGACGCCCTCGGCCTGCCTGAATACCACGCCCTTGAAGCCTTTGCCCGTTACCCGCTCCCCCAAAGCGCCGCGATGATTAGTCAACTGGATTCACAAGAAGAAAAGAAACAACCGCAAATGGCGCATTAATAGCCATTGATAAATATGACACGTTATAGATGATTTATAACCTATATGCTGTCTAAGGCTGGGTGGCGTACCAGTAGGCGACCGAGGAAAAATTGTTTTCGGCGTCATTGTTGTGGCCGTGTTCAATGGTGACTTTAAGGGATTTTTCAAAGGAGATGGGATCGGGAATATGCCAGCGATATATGGAGAAGGTTCCCCAGCAGTAATTGTCCCGTTCATTTTCGTGCCACTTGTGATAGCAAGTGCCGAAATAAGGCGACTGGAACGGCCGGCGCACTCCCCAGGCCATATTGAAATAATCTTCGCCTCCTGTTCCCATGATGGCTCCCGGCATGCCTTCACCGTCGATGAACATCATGTCATCGCCCTCATACCATTTGCCTTTGTCGCTTTGATGGGCTTCGACGTTGAGAATGCAGCCGACGAAATGTCCTTTGCCCTGGGTGTCGAGGATGACGTAGTTATTGGCGGCCGTAGTGTTTTTGCCATCAGGCAGTTCATCGGTGGTGGTTTTTTCGCTGCGATACCGAGCGTGAAAATAACAGGTATTCTCGGGCAGGGTTTTGTGTTTCTGGTAGTCGATGTGGTAATAAAAGGCGTGCAAGCCATGGTCGCCGGTGTTGGCGATGGAAATAATCGCCTTGCGTTGGAACGCCATGGGGAAATAACAATTGAAAGCGGCCCGTCGAGGCGGATGGTCCATTACTGATTCCGCCGCCTTCATCACTACAATCATGGCGCTGTTGAAATCCGCACAATCATCATGGCCCATGCCGAAAAACGCACCCAAGGGGCACTCCACCGCCGGTTCGGTCGCATCATCCCAGCGGATTCTTAACACCAGCTTGGATAGATAATCCGGGTATTCCCGAAATCCCACGGTAAACCACATATGCTTGATGATGCCCGGCCCTTCGAGCGTGGCGATGTCCGCGGTCTGACCGGATTCGAGGGCGATGCAATCCGTGTTGCCGCCGGTGATATCGAAGCTGGATGCCCGTCGCGTCTGATAATCATGGGTTAAAACAATAGCGGGAATGTCCTCGTTAGCCCTTTGTTCCGGTAGCGAAGCACAACCGGTTATTAGTAAAATGCCGCTCAATATCGAAAGCAATACTCGAAGTTTGTCGATATTGGTCATTGTCTTGCCTTAAAAATGAAATAAGGAGGAAATGTGCCTGAAAAAATAAAGGGAGTCTCTAATATTAATTGTAGAGACTCCCTCATACATTTAATTCGAAGGATTCAGCATAATCTGGATGATATTATCCCCTTTTTCGAGGCGGCTGATCAATGCGGCGGAAGGTTCGCTGTCGAGTTTAAGAGAGCAATTGGCGGCTTTTTGGCCGGCGAAGACGATATTTTCCATTTCCTCGATATTAACGCCTTCATTACGCAACTCATCCAACACGCCCGCCAATACGCCGACGCGGTTGAAGTGACGGACAATCAGGCTAAAGGGGGCCGTGCTTTTTTCCTGCATGTTCACCGTGTTCAGGGGCGAACCGGTTTGCATATAGGCCTGGACGATGCGAACCACCTCGTCGGCGACCGCCTCGGAGGCCTGTTCGGTCGAAGCACCGATATGGGGCGTGGCGCTGACCAGAGC
>JAFGBA010000061.1 GCA_016933395.1 Sedimentisphaerales bacterium
CAGCCACGTCGCCCCCACCGCCAACAGCGCCATGCCAACCACCAATAACACCATCATCAACATAGAATATATCCCCGAACTTTATGCTCCCAGCGAGGCAATTATATTTTTAGTTTCCGTTATGCCTATATCATCGCAAAAACCGCAGTCGCCGATTTTCCTGGGCAAAACAAAGGTTATCTTGCCCGCGGAAACTTTTTTATCCTGCCGCATGGCGTTATATATCTCCTCGACGGGTATTTCGCCTTTCAGCGTCACGGGCAGCTTAAAGGCTTGCAGCAGCGCCACGACCCGATCCGCCTCAACCGACGTCATCAGTCCACGATTCACCGCCAGACGCAGCGCCGCGACCAACCCCAGAGAAACCGCTTCGCCGTGATGAATGTCACGGTCCTTCAGCACCGTTTCAATCGCGTGGCCGATAGTATGCCCCAGGTTCAATATCCCCCGCAGCCCCGCTTCACGCTCATCCGCACCAACTACGGCCGCCTTAATACGGCAGTTTCGCTCCACCAATTCCGCCATCACCTCCGGCCGCAGCCCCAAAATCTCCTCAACATGCTCCTCCAGCCATGCAAAAAACGCCGCATCCCGAATCACACCGTGCTTGACGGTTTCCGCCAACCCGCAGCCCAGTTCCCGCAGCGGCAGGGTTTGCAGCGTCGCCACATCCGCCAGCACAAACCGCGGCTGATAAAACGCCCCAATCATATTCTTCCCCCGCGGATGGTTAATCGCCGTCTTGCCCCCGATGCTGCTATCCACCATCGCCAGCAGCGACGTCGGAACCTGCACAAATGGCACCCCCCGCTTATACGTCGCCGCCGCATACCCCGCCAAATCGCCCACCACCCCGCCGCCCAGCGCTATCACAGGGTCACGACGTTCCATCTGGGCCTCAAACATTCTATCATAGACCAACCCTAGCACCCCCGCCGATTTCGACGCCTCACCGGCATCTACGACGGCCAAATGCTCTTCTACGCCCGCTTCCTGCAAACTATCCAGCGCCGCCTTCGCATACAGCGGCGCCACATTCCGATCCGTCACCACCAGCGCCCGCTGACACTTCACGTGCGTAGTCACCAGCCGCCCCAACTCCCCCAAACACTCCCGGCCGATATAAATCGGATAGCTCCGCTCCCCCAACTCAACCGGAACCACCCGCCCCGTAAAATTGTTGTCAGTCTTCACCTTCTCTGTCTTTGCCTCTGTCATTGTAGCCGCCCATACCGCCCGCTTCTGCATCTCCGGCCGCGCCGCAGGCCGGGTCACCTTCCGTAAAATCACCCACAACAAGCCAAGCATAATCACCCCACCCACCGAAATCCAGAAAGAAACCGGAAATCCCCGTCTATTAGTAGTAGTTTCCGTCAATGCCGACTCGTCCGGCGGATTCGGCACAACGAACACCAAAAAATCCAATGTCGTCGGTCCGTTGGAGGGATTTACTTCCTGGGTCTCCGTCCGCAGCACCATGTAGAAAAAACCCTCTAACGTAACGGCATTTATAGGTGTCTTAAGAGGTAGTCGAGGAAATATAAAAATTGCCGGCATGGCCTGATTTTCACCGAACGGAATCCGCCCGGCGGCGTAATATATTTGGCGGTCATAAAGTCGGGGACGCGAAAGCTCCAACCGAACGATGGAATTGTTTATTAACGCCTTAAATTGCAGTAGGTTACCGCGATATTGGTCTGGCTGGGCCAGAACCTGGCAAGGATCATCCAAGGATACAATCGTTGCATGGGACACCTGGGGAGCATGGAGCAGTGCGTAAAGCCCTGCCTGATCAAGACTTGAGGTAAAGTCTTGAACATCCCCCAACGTTGCCTGGATGGCTCCAAGAGACCATTGAATAGCTTGATTCGTATTACTGATAGGAGATTGATCTTGGCCGAATACCTCTTCTTGGACGGCCCAAAACGATGAAATGAAAAGAAAACCACAGAAAAACCAACGAACCTGTGTGATTTTGCTCGTATTTTGAGGATAAAAAAACATTTTTTCACCAAATTTGGTTTTCATAGCTGGGTATTCTACAAGACCTTAGCATCGTAACCAAGTAAAGAACCATGATTTATGCGGCCAAAATCATTGAAATGACGATTTTTCACCGCTATACTGATGGGCTATGACTAACGCTACCGCGACAAAACGTACTACCAGTTCCACTCGGTCCACCAAAACCGTTGTGAAGAAAAAAACTACGGCTATTCGCACGTATAAAGCGGCGTTGTCCTTTTTATTCAGCAATACGAATTATGAAACCGCCAAAAGGGTGCGCTACAACGAGGACACCTTCAATCTTAACCGGATGAACCGGCTGCTCAAGTCCCTGGGAAACCCCCAGAAAGACCTGCCCTCTGTGCATATTGCAGGCACAAAGGGCAAAGGCTCCACCTGCACCATGCTCGCCGGTATGCTTCAGAACTGCGGCTTCAAAACAGGTTTATACACCTCACCGCACGTGCTGGATCTGCGGGAGCGAATCAGCGTCAATGGCAGAATGATCAGCGAGGCGGCCATGACCCGACTGATTCGCCAGGTTGCCCCTATTGTCGAAGAAATGAAAGGCGACCCGCCGACATTTTTCGAAATCTTTACCACAATAGCATTTATGCACTTTCAGTCCCAGAAGGTTGATATTGCCGTAGTGGAAACGGGGCTAGGCGGCCGGCTTGACAGCACCAACGTGCTCAAGCCCCACGCCATCGGCATCACGAACATCAGCATCGACCATCAGCGGCAATTGGGGCAAAGCATTGCCCAAATTGCCAAGGAAAAAGCCGGTATTTTTAAACCTGGTGTCCAGGCGGTTTCAGTGATGCAGGATCCGGAAGTTATGCGCGTCCTGCGCAAGGAAGCCGGGACCGTCGGCACACCATTGCGGTTTACCGGCAAGGACATCGACTATTCCTGCCGTTTTGAGTCATCGCGGGAACTTGGACCACACAACCGCATCTGCCTGACGACCCCTACCAGCCGCTACGAGCATCTGCCCGTGCCGGTGCTGGGTGAACATCAAGCCGTAAACTGCGGCCTGGCCCTGTCGCTGCTTGACTGCCTTAAGCTGGCTGGATTTACCATCGATGACGCCAAGGCTATCGAAGGCCTCCAAAAAACCAAGCTTCCCGGCCGTATGGAAATCATCCACCGTAATCCCCGCGTCCTGGTGGACGGCGCCCACAACGCCGCCAGCATTCGCGCTCTGGTACAAGCGACGGGGCAACACATTCCTTACGACTCGATGGTAATGATTTTCGGCTGCTGCGAAGACAAAGACGTGCGCGGCATGTTGGAACAACTGCAATACGGCGCTGACAAGGTCATCTTCACCCGCGCCAATTTCCCCCGCGCTATGCACCCGGAAGATCTTGCCCAGATGTACACCGATATCAGCGGAAAAATGTGCATGACCGCCCTCAACCTGCGGGAAGCGCTGCGCATCGCCCAGCCGGCCGTCGGCACAGAAGACATCATCTGCATCACTGGCAGTTTTTACCTTGTCGGCGAGGCCAAACAGATGTTCGAAAACGGCAAATCACCGTTATAAAACACGTATATCAGAAACTTAAAAAGCGACCCATTAAAAGGTCGTTTTTTTTATGCGCATTATCGGTGGTATACTCGTCATTTTCTGGAAATAACGCATACAATCGGCAAATGGTCGGACCACTGGTCGGCCGGAATTACTTGCGCGGATTCCACAGTAAAACCATCGGAAACAAACAGATAATCGAGTTTCAGTTCTGGTTTGTCGGCGGGAAAAGTCCGCCAAGCGTCATAATTATTCTGGTAATCATCGAGGTCGGTCACATCATGCAGGTAAGGTACATCGCGTAATTTCTCTATGGTGTTGTCGCCACCGTAATCATCCCGGCTATGACCTTGCCGGGCTTCCGGCGGCAAAGCGTTGAAATCACCGCCGAAAATACAAAGAGCATCTTGCTCCAACAAATTCACCGCAGTTATCGCCTGTTGCTGCCGATTCGTGCGGTCAAATGCTTCGAGATGGTTGTTCACCACCTGAATCTTCCTGTCGCCAATTGTGATGCTTACCCGCTGCATATAACGAAACAAATAAAACAAATTGTAGATCCGTGAATTCGCATCCGGTTTGGAATGTAAGAAAACGATATTATTGGTAATCGGAAACCTACTCAAAACCGCCCCGCCCGAGCGCATCCGGCCGAAATGCCGACGCGGCGGCCAATAAGGAAATGGCACGTAGTTCGCCTTCCAGCTTAAAGCATACGCTCCATACCGCAATCCACTCACCCGCGCCAGTTCAGCGAGTTGATCCATTCGCCCTGAACGCGATGAATCAAAATCTACCTCCTGCAACAAAACCACATCTACCTTGTTGTCGCGAATCACCTCACCGATGGCTTCCACCCGTTCGAGCATTTCCTCACGGCTGCGCGGCTCATACCCTGTCCCTTCCGAACCTGCACCATACGCCCAGGCGATATTCCAGGTCATCACCGTCAGCGCATCCGTCGGCGAGACAGCCGTCTGCGCCGGATAAAAATCCCTAATCTCCCCCTCGAATCGCCGTGCGGTCTGAATACCGCCACATGCCCACAGCAGTAATCCACCCAACAACACCAGGACCAGTAATAATATCAACAGCATTTTTCGCCAAAGACGCCTTCGCACCGGCAATGAAGATATATCCGAATTCGCCTGAGATTCGCTCATAGATTGACTCCTGAACAATGTTTTCGCTCAGGTTAGCATATCTTTGAGAGACGTGGCAAGCGACGGAAATATTTTGGCCGAAACAAATAATGTATGCCACCGCGGGCTGCGCGGCCGGGCGTGACGCCGATATGCGGGTAAATCCACCATATTGAAAGTGTAATATCGTCCTTCGAAATGGAAAACTTCTCCACCATCTCCGGCGAACATATCCACATCATGCAGCCACCACACAAAGGCAAACATTGACCGGTACCCCTCGCCGAAAATGCGCTCCCAGCAATCCAGCCCCTCCAAATCGGCTTCGGTGATCCAGGTCTGCCCACAGCGGCCCCGCTGAAACGCATCCCAATCAAGCTTGCGGCCTTTGACATCCACCAACAACTTCACATCCCGCCGCGGGTAAAGAATGAAATCGAAGCTTTTCACCCGCGCCCCGGACAACAAGGCTTTTTTTGCTTGATCCACCGCAACGTACGGTGATCCCAGGGCCTGCAAATACCCTTCAAAAGCATGTTCGTAATGCGTATAGGATGAAACCAATGCTGCAAATATCCTGCAATTTCCGGCCGTCATCCGGTGACAATACAGAGACCTTCTATATCCAAAAAACAGGCTTTCCCTTCTGAATAAGCAATCTATATCGACCCGCATCGAAAAGCAAGCAAAGAAATAATTCTCCTATTCCGTATAACTTCTCATTTCCTTCACATAAACACATACTCAATATAATATCACGTTGAAATTAAAGAGGATTTATCAACGAAATAATTATTGACCCACAGGCGCTGGGTGTAATCTACATTACTTATCGAATAATAATCTAAAGCCGTTACTAACGAACACTTATCTAAATTAACATACTTTTTCAAAATAATGTTGAAATCCTTAGCGATGTTTTATTATAATAGCTTTGAAGGTATTCGCTCGTATGCACAAGGCGGGCAGGAGCATTGTTTCCTGCAGAACATCTCCCCCGGCGACGGAATAATCTTCCCGTAAATATACTAATAATCGTATAGTTTGCCTGTAAAGGCAAAGGAAGAGTCGTCAAATTTTTCTTTTTTATGTTGGAGATGAAACAATGCCGTCTCGGGCCGTGAAACACCGTTCTTTTAAAGGTATTTATCTTTGGACCATTACCGCAGGTTTGTTTCTTTGGGCGGCCGAACTAGGGGCGGCAACAATCCTTATTACCGTCCCGGGTCAGGATGAGCCGGTGGTAAAATCCTGCTCGACAGCCCTGGACGCCGCTTGCCCGTCGCGGCCGTTCGTGGGTGAAGATATTCATTATATCAATCAAACCGGCCAGCCACAAATTCCCTGGGCCATGGTGAACCTGCTGCTAACCCCGGAAGCTGATTTGCAAACCATACGCGCTACTACAGTTAAAGCTCATTACACACCATCGTCGGGACGGTGGGAGATTGGCCCCAGGCTTCCCCTAAAGACGCGAAATTCTGATGGAAGCGAATATGTGCTTTGGCCGGAAAGTGTAAATCAAGAGACAGGAAAAAATACGAGCATTTATCAAACCAATGCGTTTTGGCCCGCGGATACCGTGCGTGTGCTGAACACCGGGCAAATGCGTACTTATAAGCTGGCCCGCGTCGCCGTTCCTCTCGCACGATATAATCCTGTGTCGGGAAAGATACAACTGCTTAAGGATATTGAAATTGCTTTGGATTATGAATCGGAGAAAATCGCAGCGGTGGGGATGCCATCGGTTCGTGAGAGGCGGCGTGATTTCATCGGCCGAAAGATGACGGCCCCTTTGGCGACGAATTTTGCGGCGATGGCGGAGAAGTATGATCCGCAAGCTGCTGTTGCAGCCAGTGAAGGCGGGGCAGCGCCCGCCGGCAGTGAAGACCCGTTAGCCGGTTACACGATTATCACCACCAATTATATTGTCGCCAACAGCACGGCTTTGGCGGATTTTGTAGCACATAAGCAACAGCTATATTATGATGTTCAGGTGATTACAGAAACGGATTTCGGCGGCGGCACGGGCGACATAGCGGCGGAATACATCCGCGCCTGGCTACAGGCTCATTATCTAAACGACAACATCAAATATGTGCTTCTCATTGGCGATCCCCGCCCCGATACCGGCGCTGTTCCGATGAAAATGACGGTTCCGATGCCTGATGAGACGGATGAACTTGTGCGGACGGCGCCGACGGATTTTTATTATGCCGAACTAACCGGCGACTGGGACGTGGATAACGACGGGCTGTATGGTGAAAAAGCGGATGATTTCGGGGGGTGGGAGACTGATTATGAAGTGATTGTCGGCAGGATTCCTTATTATCAGGAGGATGGCGGTATTCCTGCTCTGGACTCTATTTTGCAAAAAACCATTAGTTATGAATGTCAGGTTGGCAGTTCTATTAGCTGGCGCAAAAACTGCCTGTTGCCGATGTCGCCCCTGGACGGAAATGTATTGTCATACGATCTTGGCGAGGCCATCAAGGATAATTTTCTGGTCCCCAACGGCTGGGGATATTTCCGGATTTATGATGAAGATTACGGCCTGATGCCGCCTCCGGAAGATACGCCCTGCATAAAGGAAAATACCATAGCCGCCTGGCAATCGCCGCCGTATTACGGGTTGGTGTGCTGGCAGTGCCACGGCGGTCCCACAGGCTCCATCGAGATTATCGATTCCTCGGATGTGTATCTGTTGAACAATAATTACCCTTCGGCGACCTTTCAGGCATCGTGTCTTCACGCCCACCCGGAAACAACCAACAACCTGGCTTATTCGCTTCTCCGTCACGGCGGCATCGCCACCTGCGGCGCCACAAGGGTTTCCTGGTATGACGGCAATTTTGACTACGAAGACTGGGGATCCATCAGCGGAATGGAATATGAGTACGCCGAGCGTATTGTGGATTCGGGCATGAGTTTCGGCGACGCTCTAATGGACCTGAAACAAGCAGTCGATATTGGGCCGCACGGGGAGGACTGGTGGCCGAATATACTGGTCTTTAACCTTTACGGCGATCCAACGGTGGCACTGGAGCCCAAAGTAATCATGCCGACCATCGCGCCGCCGTCAGGATCCTACTACCCGGATGTCACGGCCGAAGCGTCTTATATTGACGAAAACTATACGATTCACTACACCACCGACGGGAGCGACCCGGAACTGACGGACCCCGTTTACACCGGACCGATTACCTTTACGGAAGACACCACGTTCAAGGTGCGCGCCTTCAGTGATGACTTCCCTGTTATTCGGGTGGATATTCTGGAACGCTATCACACCAGTTCGACTTATATTGAACCGGATTTCACGGGCTGGGCGCTGCGCTCGCAATCGAGCATCACCGTTAACGGCGTCACCGTGACGAAAAGCAGCGGTACGTACCGAGATTATCTCCGCACTATTCCCGGCGGCGCCCCCGGTGAGACGCTTTACCAGGATACCTGCTATGATATCGACGGTAATGGTTTGTCTTTCACCGTCAGCGGCCTTGCGCCTTCTACATCCTACCGGGTTTCTTTGTATTGTTATGACTATGACCCCGGCGACGGCGATCATATTGAAATTGCGTGGTCCGGCAACGGTGTATATATGTTTACATCCATATACGATGAAAACGTTCTGCCTGTATCCATGGACGATTACAAAGACACCGCCATTGTCACTTCCGACGCCGGCGGGGTTATTGTATTTACGAGCGCCAAAGGTCCGGAATGCAACAGCACAACTTCTTACTGGGCGAACCTTTCCGCATTGGAAATCGAACCCATCTACAGCGCGGTGGCTACAGCGAACTATACCGTACTACCGGATATGCTTTATGTTGATGACAATGCCCCCGGCGATCCGGGTCCGGGCAATCCTCTGGTAAGCGATCCTCTGGAAGACGGATCGGCGGAACATCCGTTCGACGCCGTTCAAGAGGCGATTGACTATTCATTTTCCGGCGTCACCATCATTTTGGAGGAAGGAACCTACACCGGAACAGGCAACCGCAATATTACGTTCAACGGCAAAAACATTATTCTACGCAGCACTGATCCGACGGACCAGTTAGTTGTGGAAAATACCGTCATTGATTGCCAAGGCGGCGGCCGGGGCTTTTCTCTGCAAAACGGCGAGAATTCATCGGCCAAATTGCAGGGACTGACCATCACCAACGGCACGGGCAACGGCGGCGGTATTTATTGTTTGAATTCATCACCGGTGATCGAAGATTGCCGCATCCTGAACGGTTCGGGCGGCACACATGGCGGTGCGGTGTTTCTGGATAATGCCGATCCCATACTGCGGCGCTGCCGCATGAGCGGCTGTAATTCCTCCTATGGCGGCGGCCTGTACGCCAAAAACAACTCTACGCCGATCCTGGAAAACTGCCTGGTGGCGAATAACACTGCGGCTTATGGCGGTGGGTTATGCTTCCTTTCTTCCACGGTGACATTACGTCATTTGACGGTAGCAAACAACACCGCGACATATAATAACGGCGGCGGGGCGTATTTATCCGGCGGCAGTTCCATATGGGAGAACTGTATTGTATGGGGCAATACGGCGACGAATGGTCCTTCGTTATATCTGGTCTTATTTTCCACGGCGTTTCTGCAATATTGTGACATCCAGGGCGGACCGAGTGGTATTTATACGATCAATAGCGGCAATTACACATGGGATATAGGCTGTCACAACCAGAATCCCTTATTTGTGAATCCGGCCGGGGGCGATTACCACCTGCAAAGTTCGGCGGGCCACTGGGATGAAGCTACACAAACATGGGTGATGGATGGCCAGACCAGCCCGGTGATAGATACCGGCCATCCGGGTATGGCGCTGGGAAATGAAGAATTGGCGCCTGACAATAAACGTTTGAACCCAGGCGCCTACGGTGGAACCGGTTACGCCAGCCTTACACCAGAAGGATGGAGTTTATTATGTGATGCAAACAATGATGCCGTGGTGGATTTGAATGATTTCGCTTTACTGGCGAATTTGTGGTGTGAAACGGGCGTACAGCCGTGTGATTACGACCGCAACGGTGATGTGTCGGTGACGGACTTGTGCGAACTGGCGGAGGAATGGCTGCTGAACGCGAATTAAGAGATATATCATTCGTAAAAGTTCGGAATTGTAACCGTTCACGGTACGGTAAGCCCCGGATGATAATCCGGGGTCGAATACTCTGTGTGTCCTGATGCGTCTTGTCCATTCGACCCCCAACTTTCGTTGGGGGCTAAGGTAATGGAAAACCGTGAACAGTTACTCGTAATTTAATGATTTAGGGCGCTTTCAAGCTTGCTCAGCAGCGTGGCGATGTTCATGTCACGCCGGCCGGCAGGAGTGTCCCATACCACACTTTTGGGAGCGTTGCGCAGTAAATCATCAATCTTGCGGCAGGCGAGAATCACTGTGGCGTGATTCTTATTACCCATAAAGCGGCCGATTTCAGGGAAACTCATCGAGGTATGCTTGCGGGCCAAGTACATAGCCACCGAACGAGCCAGGCTAATGGTGCGGGTTTTGCGCGAAGAATGCACGTCGGCCGGGGTGATGCCAAAAAAGGTTGTTACCGCCGCTTCGATGTCGGAAAGGTGAACGATGGGATCGGTTTTATTGATATGTTCTTCCAACGCTTCGCGAGCCATCGATAAACTAATGGCCGTCCGGCTCAGTGAGGCATAAGCCACCACTTTTAACAGAGCCCCCTCCAGTTCCCGGACATTGGCACAGAGATTTTCGGCGATATATTCAATAGCAGGATCAGGAATATCCTTTTCCATATCTCGCGCTCGCTGGCGCAAAATACGACAGCGGGTTTCGAAATCCGGCGGCTCGATTTTCACCACCATTCCGGAAATAAACCGGTTTACCAATTGCTCCGACAGTTGGCCGATCATCTTGGGATGGGCGTCGCTGGCCATCACCACTTGCCGACCGGCCGTATCAATGGCGTTGAACGTGTGCAGAAACTCCTCCTGAGTGGCTTTTTTGCTGGCCAAGAAGTGGATGTCATCAATAACCAACAAATCCATTTGACGGAAACGATGCCGGAAAGCATCCAGCTTCCCCACTTTCAAGGCCAGCACAAACTGATTGGTGAACTCCTCCCCGGAAACATACGCAATTTGCGTATGGGGGCGGATCTGACCCACTGCATTGCAGATCCCTTGCAGCAAATGGGTCTTTCCCAGCCCGCAACCTCCGTGTATAAACAGGGGATTATAATGTGAACGTGGTTCGGCCACGACGGTACGCGCGGCATTATAGGCCAATTGATTGCTTGGACCGATCACGAATGTATCCAAACGCAGTCGTAAATTTGCCGGAGGGGGTGTTTTATGCAAACGGCGCCGTTCACTTGGTGTGGTGGCGCGAGCCACGGATTGGGCTTGCGAATCCAGTTGCCGCCGTCGTTGACCGCCGAAAAGCTCCGGATCAATGGTAAAAATAACTTTCAGTGATGATCCGGTCGCTTCTTTCACAGAGTCGTGCAAGGCCTGAGAAAAATGGGTCTCCAGCCAGCCGCCAACAAATAAATTTGGCACGCCCACTTTCAAATAACTATCTTCGATAACCATTCGGGTGGAATTTTTAAACCAGATATTATAACGCTGGGCGCCGACCTTTTTACTCAACGCCTCGTTAATTCCTTCAACCAGATTGTGCGATGCTATTTCCACGGATGCCTCCAACGCTCCTGAAAGGATGCTTCCGATATGTACTTTTTTACTTTGTAGGCTTGAACCGCCATCGAGTAAACCAGAATACCCAATAAACAGACAAACCTTTCTATCAATACTGAAAAATCAAACATACTGCCGAGAGTAGCCGTTTACAGACACCGTAAACGTATATCCACCTTCGAACGATGGATAAATTCTAACGTAAATATTATCTGATGCAATAGCACAAAAGCAAATTCTTATGCACAATGCAAATATACAGAAACATTAAAGAGTTAACGCAGAAAAAAATTATTTTTTCACCGTTTTTGCACAACGTAAGTCGCGATGTGAATAAAATGTGGATAATTTTTGAAGAAAAAACACTATTAAGGCGTCGTGTAGAAGACCTGGCGAACAAGTAATTCATTAAATCCGAATTGCTGATAAAGTCGTCTTGCCGGGTAATTTCGTTGATCCACCGCCAGCGTCAGCATCTCGGCGCCGCAATGTTTAGTCGTTCGCAAGGCCTGTTCCAGCAGTCGCCGGCCCAATCCCCGACCGCGCCACGCCGGACAGATACCCATATAGGTCAACTCCATCAGTTCTGACTTTTTCAGTCGCGTCAGTAAAAGCACTCCGGCCGGCGCTTCCTGGTAACGCAACAACCGCCAATAACGCCGCTCCGGACCACAAACCTGCAAAAATCCGGAAAATGTATCCTCCAGCGACCTTATCTGCTCCAATTCCGGGCAATCCAGGCTTTGTTGATATGTTTGAGCGATCGTGCGGCGAAAAAACTCCCTATAGGTATCATCGTAATCCAGCCAGTCAATGTCCGGAACCGGAACTTCTGCTGAAAACTCCTCGCCGGACAGGAAACGACCCAGATAGTGCAAATCCGTCAACCGTCGATATCCTGCCTGTAAGCTCAGTTCCGCACGCTGAGGCTGGTTCGGCTCGAGCAAAATTTGTAAAAACCGGCTACCGTCCCTAAACGCCCATTGGCCAAGCTGTTGCAATGCTTTCGCAGCTTCCCGGGGATTACGACCCGGTCGCGCTGTAAAAATGTAACTCATTCGACCCGGCCGCGGCACGAATAAACATGAATAGGTCAGGCGACCGCCGGCCTCCACCACTATCTGGCGGTTTAAATCGTAGTTTTCCTGTTCAGCCAATACAAAGAAACGTTTGATATGTGCGGGTAACTCCTCGGCCGGACAGCTTCCACCCAGCAACAACCTAACGGCCTCGGTGATTTCACCTGGTTCGATGGTGCGCACCCGAACCGGGGCCGGACTGACCAGCACTTCCGTGCGCATCGGTTCAACGCGTGACGGCGGTTTACGTTTTACCGCTTCACGGGACTGGGGCGGTCGGGCCATTGGGTGGTCCTTTCTGCTCGAGATACCAAGCGCGAAGATTTTCGTAAAGCTCCGGTTTATCGATGGCAATCCGATCCAGTAATAGCTGCTTAGGTAAAGGATAAATGGATGGATCCAGCAAAAAGTCCTTTAATGCGGTATCCCGCAAATGCGGATAATCAATCGCGATGCGATCTTCCGGGTTGGGAAATTGCCGATGATACTCTTCATACACGTACCTGGCTTTTTCTTCCGCCGCGGCGGATTTATCATCATTATGCGAGGCATAATCCAAAAACGCCTGTCGCAGGAAGGAAACAATATAGTTGCGGGCGTTCTTGGGGCTGATGTCCGCCACTTCCTTCTTTACGTATTCCTGAACAAAAGACCTTAAATCCGTTTGATATTGCGGATCGTCCGGAACGCGCTGCTGCAATTTCGTGAAATACACACCGGCCGCCTTGGTATGCCCGGCCATGAACAGATTCACAACGCCCGCCTTGCACAGGTTAATTGAGCCATCGCGCACGCCCATCGGCTCTTTTTCTCCCGCCAGCTTGTGGGCTTCGAGAATATCCAATGTCGCCTGATACGCGATAGGGAACATCCGTAAATCTTCGGTATTAATCACCATCAATTGACCGGTATACAGGTCTTTTTCCAGCACCTCCTGACCCGGCTGACGCTCCGGCATCTCCGGCGGCGGCCCCAGGCTTTGCACATACAAGTTCCCCTCATGGAACATCTCCTGCAACGAATGATACACCAACCGATGCAGGTTCATCGCCTTGAAAGTGAAGTCATTATCATCCATATACGTCAGCCCCCGCGCTCCCCAATAAAGTGAATGAGCCCAGGGCAGCCGCCAGTCCAGGCTGAGGTTCGCCTGCTGTTCGCTTTCATAATCCACCGGCCCGTATTTATGATTCAGTTCCAGCATAAACGCCGGGTCCATTTTCCATACTCGACGCAATTGTCGCGCCCGCATGAAAGTCTGGAGTTTGTTCATCGCCTCCGTGCTTAACTGTTGCTGAATGGCGCCGAGTAATTCCGGAGAAAATTCCTCTTCAAGGTATTTATCCCATTGCATGATCCGGTTGAGGGTAAGCCGGGTATATCGCCATAATCCCTCCTCCAGCGCCTCGTCAGTATCCCAATCGGGCTGCGCCTTTCGCAGAATTTCCATTAACTTGACCACATCCGCGTTCTGCTTGAGTTCCTCCCAGGTCAAGGGCGCCGCCGCCAATCGCGCCAGTCGCTCGTTATCCACGCGATCCTGCCCCATGATGGCCATCATCTCGTAGGCCAGCCGCGCCTTATAGTAAAGATGGTAATCGTCGGAAATGCCGCCTATTTTGTGCTGGAAAATCCAGCCCAGTTCCCGCGTGATGACCGGGTCTTTAGGATTATAGCGCAACCCTTCGCTGCGCAGCAGCTCCACGCCCGCCATCACCCAGCGCCATCGCTCCTGCGGCGTCGGCAGGCCCACGGAAATATTGTAGGACATATCCCATGCCTGGTTGACCCACACCGACGGAACATGCGGCATCAAGGCGCAAATCGTCCGCCGCAGCGTCAGCGCATCGAAATATTCGCCGTCGTTTTTGAGCGTGTCAGCGCGAATCCACAGGTAACTGATGATAATCGGTCGAAATATGGATAACGCCGCCGTCGGCACGCGCAACTGCTTTAATTCAATGCCCAGTTCGCTGTCCGCCTCAATCGGATTGGCCGATTCGAGCTTATACGCTTCCCGCTGACGCAGAATCTTCGGGTTCAACAGCCCTGCCCCGGCCAGCAGCACCAGCCCTATCAAAACCAATAACAGTGATATTCCTTTGCCTGTACGCATCACGCCTTTCACACAATCACCCGCGCCAATTCGCGGAAACGGAAGATCAAGTATCCGATAAAACCAGCCGCGATGGTCAGACATATATCCTTGATAATCATGATATTTTCCCAGGCGTCTTCAGGAATTTTTCGATCGGACCCCAATGAGGCAAACACCGTTCCCAGGCTGTCGATGACGGGCCAACTCACCAGTCGTCCGCGTTCAATGAGTGCAATCGGATCATAAGCCGAATAGGTGGGCAGGAAAAATATCACGGTTCGAATGAATAACACCAACACCGGGTTATTCCACCAATCCACGGCGCTGCTGATGAAGGAACTCATCAAACCCAGGAAATAAAACACCAACATTGCCAGTATGGCCACCGGGTAACTCACCCACGCCCCCACCGCCGCGCTGAGCACCGCCAGCAACATCACCCGCAGATACATCACGCCCAGGCAGCGTAAAAAATTCGTTTCAAATTCACCCACGGCGTAAAACACTTCGATGCCGTCCTTGACGGGGAAAATAACGCTCACCAGATATTGCCGGCTGTTGGAGGGCGGATTACCGTAAACCACATACAAATCGCCTGCCGGCGACACCATTGACGTCGGCAGGGTGATTTCATGCACCGTTCGCTGTGCGCCGCGGGTTACAAGAGGAGTTCCTCCCTTTACAGACGGGTCTTCCGGACCGACCCTCCAATAATTATCCAGATTATCATCAACAGGGTTTTGCGACACGCTTTGTTTGTAACGTATTACCACCCGGGAATCGGGATCGACCGGCCTGATGTCCTGAAAATGAAAAAGCACCGCGCCGCCGGGCGGCGCTGTTCGCTGCATCATCGTCGCCTGGTTGGTCAGTTCCTTGCGCATTTTTTCCCGCATGGCCTGTATCTGGATCGGATCGATCATTTCGGAACGCCGCTGTTCCTCCTGTGCCAGTATTTCCAGGCGTTCCTCCACCCAGGCTGTAACATCGGGCATCACCGGCTTGACGCTTTGCCGCGCCACCAGGGCAAAATCCCGAACACGATCGCGCTCAGCCTGATTACGCGGCAATATATGCTCCATCCAGTAAACCATGCCGTAAATAAGCACGCCCGCAATTATCAGCAATATCAGGTTATACACCCCGATGCCTACTATCTTGCCCAATAATATCTCGCTGCGGCGAATCGGCTTGGTGGCGATGGTGAAAATCTCCCGGCGTTTGATGTCGCGGGTGATGGACGCCGTGGTGATGAAAATCGTGGTCAGCGCCAACAGCACCGATATTGAACCCAGACTGTAGCTCAACATCGTCTGAATTTTCTGATCCGGGAAATTGGTTCCCCCCGCCGCCCAAGCGGCCAGACCCAGCGTGCAAAAAAGCACACACAACGCCAGCAGCACCAGGAACAGGCGCATCCGCCAGATTTCCAGCAACA
>JAFGBA010000062.1 GCA_016933395.1 Sedimentisphaerales bacterium
AGTTCTTCCACGTTGAGACGTGGGCCGAATCTATTAAATCGGCGAGTTAGGGGTGAAGGGGTAGAAAGTTTTCGAGCGTTTCGAATTAGTTTGCGAAGCCCGTTGGCCATAGCGGTAATCTCCTTTCGCGTCCTGTCGCGGCATTCCACACCGCGACGTTCCGTTATTTTTTGGCTTTCAGTGCAACAATTGTTTATATCATAACGGTTTCCTGACGGCTACGCCGCCTTCAGGTCCGATTTTTTTCATGGCATAGGCATATCCTCCAACAACAACTGCCGGTAGGCTTATATATATCTCTGCTTTTTCATCAAAGCAATTTGAAATTTTCCGCTTTTTTTCGAAAAAAATCTTTTTTCACCACTGTTTATCAGAAAAACAACCTATCTAACAGCACTGCTGTGACTTACCAACAGGTGCAGCCTTGCCGGGCGCCCTTGCGGCCAATACTGAAAAACGGCATAGAGAAAATAGCGACAGAAACAACCGCCCCGTCACAGGCTGGCCTGTAAACAAAAGCCGATTTGAACACTTCTACGCCATTCACGACCACTTGCACTCCCTGCAAGACGCCAACAAAACCTTCCTTGGGGCAGCGGCCCCGCCCAACACCAAAATCGCTCTAACCCATTTAACACCAATGAGTTGTACCGATTAGTCATGCTCTCCAACAATAGGAGTCTGGCTGATATGACCACGGGCCTAAACACCAATATACCAAGCCCGCAACATTCACTGCTGTAATTATTTAGCCCAAACTAACATGGCTGTCAACTACATAAGCGAATTTTTTTAAAAAAAACCGCGATTCGCCGGGAAAAGCGAATCGCGGCATTGAACTCATGTTACTTTTTATCGCCTTCCCCGGTCGGATTAAGGCGACGGCGAACGTTAAGCTCGATGACGCCAAAATTCTGCTCGTGCCGGAGAATCGTCTGCTGCAAGGCCGCAAAAAGACGCTTGGCGGTGAAGTGATTCAGCACGATACGCTGATCCACCCGCACCGTCTGATCCTGTTGGCTGAACGGATTAGGATTAAGAGAAAAATCAATGATGACTTCTTCAGGCGTACCCGTCACCCGGCAAAAATTAGAATATGAAGCCTTAGTGGCGCTATCATCAAGAGTTATCCGCACTTGACCTGCTTCCGGCGAAGCGGGTTTTTCCATGATGGCGGCATCGGTTTTCTTTGCATCGGTCATGCGTGGTCATCCTTTCTGTAAAATACTACAAATCCTTGGTAAAACAAAAATCACCGGTTCAGCAGCCAATATTCCCGGTATTTCTAAAAAAATAGGGTTAGAAAATCCCTATTGCTTGACAGGTAACGCTAACCCAACAAGCACTAATAACTGGAACTATCACCCTAATCAATACTGCTGTCAAGGAAAATATAGGACCTTTTCTCGAACTGCCGCCATCATTTTTATGGTTATTACGGCAAAAAATCGACTTGATTGAACGTAACTTTTACGATAACTTTCGTCAAATGCGTAGAAATACAGTATATTCAAATTCAGGAGGTATCCTATGAGAAAACATGTATTAACTTGGTTTTGGTGTGCCGTTGTCTCGGTATTCATTATTGCGATGTCAGGTTCCGCGGCATACGCCACACCCGTGACGTGGGCGCTGAGCGGTTCGAATATGTTGCTCGTACCCGGAAAGCTCACACCGGATATAGGTAACGATGTGGGCTGGACGGCCACATTTGACGAGGGGCAATTCGAGATGTATCCCGTCGACAAACCGAGTTATGTGCTGACAGGCAGTTACATCGATAAGACAAATGGTCTGGTGCAGGCCGAACTCAATCAGACCGTTGCAGAAGAAACCCTCAAAGCCTACCTTCAGGACGTGGTCAACGAACAAATCGATCCCGGCGAAACGGTCACGATTACCGGCGTAACGTTGAACACGATACGAACCATCATGGTCAAGCAAACATTCGCCAATCAATCCCGATTGATGGTTATGCTAATTCTGATGGGCCGGGCAACCGCCGACGCGGATGGGGAAAGCGAGTCGGCGTCGGTGATGGCGATGATTCGTCTTTCCGGAACACATGAACTTTCGACGTCCGAAACTTCAACCTCCCCCCAAATATATGATCTCCCCTTGAATATTACCTTTACCGGCATCGGCGTCCCTTCGGTCAGCAGTCAAATAACCCTGACGCTTTACCTTGGTCCCAACAACGATCAGGGACTTGCCGCCAATGAATTCGCCGTGTATGGTCAAGACGATGAACTGGGCGTAATTGATTTCACGGGGACATTCCAACGAAAAGGCGCCCTGGTGACGTTAGGGGGTATGGCCGAAGGACTGGCCGGTCCCGTCAAAGATGCGGTATGGGAGGATTTGCAGGACAGCCTTTCGCCCGATGAACTGGCGATGGTGAAAGACGTACGTTTGTGGAACCTGCGGTCCATTGTTATTGCGCCGCCCGGACAAAATACGATGACCGTTATAATTACCGGACTGATTATGGTTGATCTCGATACGCCTCTTTTCGATTTATCCACACCTGTGGGTACGCTGATGTTCCGTGGTCAAGCAACATTGATGACGCAATAAAAAAGTTATTGAACACTACAAGACCGGTGCGATGATACATCACACCGGTCTTTTTTTGTTTTAAAAATCGCTAATTGTCCGCGAAAGGATTATCTTTTTTCAGATAAAGCGTTTGGGTGGGGAAGGCGAATTCAATGCCTTCGGCCTCAAAGCCGCGCATGACAGCAAGGTTCACCCTCTGATTAACCTCCTGGAACAGCCAGTAATCGGCCGGCTTGACCCAATAAATTGCCAACAGATTAAGTGACCAATCATTAAATTCATTGAAAAACACCTTGGGCGTCAGTTCCGGATCGGTGTTGACTTCCGGCGTGACGTCCAGCACCTGCTTGATAATCTCAACGGCGCGTTGCACTTTGTCAGGCGGTGTGTCATACGTAATGGTGATGTTGGCGACGCGCTTGATATAGGGACGTTTACCGATATTTTCGACCATTTCGTTGGCGATGGTTTTATTAGGAATGGTTATCAGATGCCCATCAAGCGTACGAATGCGGGTGCTGCGAAAACCAACTTCCTCGACCGGTCCGTCAAAACCACCGATTTTTATGCGTTCGCCCACCTGAAACGGCCGGTCGGCAAAAATGGTAATTGAGCCGAAAAAATTGGCGATGGTGTCCTGCGCCGCTAACGCCACGGCCAGACCGCCCACGCCGGCCGTCGCCAAAATCGTTTTCACATTCATGTCCAGAATGTTATCGGCAATAAACAGCAGAGATAGCACGGCGATAAACACGCGCAGGGTTTTGCGCACCAACGGAACAAGCATATCATCCAGTTGCGAATCCGTGCGGCGGGTTAATCTGCGAAGATAGTGTTCGATAATATCAACCAGACGATAAATGAAATACGCCACCGCCAGGGCCATCACCGCATGGGCGACTTTGCCCCATAAAACAAATGTTTTCATCGTAAAGGCGGTTTCATCATCGAAATGGATCGCAAATCGCCCTAACCACACTCCCGCCGCAAAAATCGCCACCGCCGCCGGCCCGGCCAGACTGCGCAAAAACAGCCTCATTAATTCGGTTCGAGGGCGTTTGGCCATGCGTGCGGCGGTGCGATCGATAATAAAACGCGTAATCCTGCCGGCGAAAAGTGTGAGGAAAATAATACCCAACAGGGTCGCGTAACGCCAAAGTTCATTGCCGTTAATCTCGTAATCAAAAAACACCCGCCAGCCGGACGCTGTTGATTCTGCCGGCGTTTGTTCTGTCGCAGATTGAGCCGGACCTTCCGCCGCCTGAGCGAGAAGTCTCATGATACAATTCATACATTACCTCGTTTACAAAGCCAATTTTTTAAAAGCCGTCTTAAGGTCAGCCAATGTCAGCCCGGTGTTGTATTGTAAATCTGTAAATACGTAATATCCCAGCATTTCATGTTGGCAATTAAATTCAATTATCCCAATGGGAAAAAGCCGCTCGGCGTCAAGAAATACCTGCCAGCCAACGGCCGTGTCCGCATCATCGACCGGATCGCCGCCGGTGCGCACCCGCTCAAAGGCTAATGACTCTTGGCCAGCGACGGTAGCGGCGCCCAGGAAACGGTCTTCAAACGTCCCGCCGGCGGAAAGCTGACCGGTTTCATACGGCTCCAGCAGGCGAGCAAGAGATTTATCGTATCCGAACTGCGTTATCGGCCGACGCGAACTTTTCCGGGCGTCAGCACCCTCAGTATCCTTGGCCACTGGACCGGTCAAAAAACCCACCAACACCGGCACCGCCAGTAATTTACCATCGTTTTCCCCCTCCACGTAAAGCACTCTGTCGGCCGAACCGGGATTTTTTACCCAGGTCAGTTGCACGGCAAAAGGTCGGGCCAGATATTTGACGGCAATGTCCTGCTCATTGGTCAAATTATCACCCAGTCGTTCACGCCGAATCAGCCGGCACTGCATATCCCGGATGTCCCGAGTGTTTTCCAGCCCTCGACGAAACAACTCCCTGGGATTTTTCTGGGCCAGATGCACCAACGATGCATCCAGCCCCCTTGCTTCATTTTGCAGGATAATATGGCTCGAAGGATATTCAAAACTCGGCCGGAACAACTGCAACGGCTGGTTGCAGCCGCTCAGCGACACCAGCAAAACCGCCAATACCAGCGGTAATGTCCGATTCATCGTCATGCGCTAACCTCCAAACAATCTTAAATCACGCGATTAACAAACTTTATGCCAAGCGCAACCATAAGTTAATTACACAGGGCAATGAAATCAAGTGAACAATCAAGACGTGTACGGCCAAACCTGAAAAACAGACGCTATTTTCAACTTATACAAATTTCCAAACCAGAAAATTTCTTTGATAAATTTACCGCCAACCGACTCCCAAAGACGGCTGGGTTACGTGGCTTGTCCCAAAATAACCAAACCAGAACTTCACCGTTTCAGTGGCGAAACAGCCGACATCAGAGGTAATAATGGGTTAATCACCATGCGATAACCTCAAAATATCTCCAAATCTAGCCGTTGACGAACCTTACGCCGACCGCTAACGTATGGAAGTTACATAAGATAATGAAATCATAGGGAAACCGTGAACCTGGTAAAATCATGCCTGAAAAAACCGTCACCACATCCAAAAAAGTCGCCCATTCGTTTCAGGAAACCTTTGAATCCCTGGTTGTGGCGTTTATATTAGCGTTTGTGTTTCGCGCGTTCGTTGTCGAGGCTTTTGTCATTCCCACCGGCAGTATGGCCGACACGCTGCGAGGGAAACACTTCCGCCTAACCTGCCCAACCTGCGGTTATGAATATAATTACGGCTTTGTTCCACCCAAATACAATAACTCCAAAATAACTTATTCTGAGGAATTTTTTCCTTCGACTCGCTTCCCCATCACCCCCCCCGGAGATAATGTGCAAAGAGTACCGATTCCGGTATGTCCGATGTGCCACACCCCCGCCCCCATTAATCAACCCCAATGGGTCAGCAATGGCGACCGGATATTGGTATTAAAGTACCTTTATCAATTCGTAGAGCCAAAAACCTGGGACGTGGTGGTCTTTAAAAATCCCACCGATCCTACGAAAAATTTTATCAAACGACTCATCGCCACGCCGAATCAGACCGTTGAGATTATCGACGGCGATATTTACCTTGACGACGTCATCCAACACAAGCCCCGCCATGTTCAGGAAGAATTGTGGCTATTGGCGTGGGATAACGATCACCAGCCCATCAAGCCTACCCGGCAAACATGGAGACAACCATTTGCGCCCGAAAAAGCAGGAACGGATTGGATTATCGATACCGAGCATCATCGTTTCCACTTTAATGGCGCGGAGCGAACCGATGAATTACGTTTTTCCAGCGATCATCTGCATCAGATTCTTAACAATTTCAACGCTTATAACGGACCCAACATCATCGGATTTCGTTTTTACGCCAGTGATTTGAATTTTTCCGCAAACCTAATTCCCACTGATACAACCATACCCACCGTTTTTTCCATAACGTTGGGCAAATATGGCCGGACGTATCGCGGCGATATCAATCTGGATGGCAATTTAGCCGTGGTTGACGAAACCACCAATCAGACACTTGGCTCGCTGGCGCGTCATCCCATCACGGCGCCCACGGCCGTTTCCTTCGCCATTCTTGACCATCAATTTATTCTCGAAGTCGGCGATGACCAACTGGTGATTGACGGCCCTAATAAAAAAACCGAATGGGGTTACAATCCCGACCGGCCTAACGAGCACATTCCCAGCGTCGCGCTGGCCGCAAAAGGCGGAGCGTTTGAACTGGCGGCTCTTAAATTATATCACGATATTCATTATACAAGCGACGACCGTTCCGGCCAAGTCGGGCGCGGCGGCGAAACCAATCCTTTTACCCTTGGGGAAGATGAATTTTTCGTGCTGGGCGACAATACCGCCATGAGCCACGATTCGCGGTTCTGGACCGAGGACGGCATAGGCAACGATAAAAAATACCGCGAGGGCGTCGTGCCTCGCGATTATCTTATTGGAAAGGCCCTGTTCGTTTACTGGCCCGGCGGTTTTCACTACCTGGATGACCAAGGCCTTGCCCTGATCCCCAATGTCGGCCAGATGCGGTTTATCCACTAATCCCCTTCATTCAGCAAACCTTACTTATCGCCCGCCTTGGAGGTTTTTGTCGTGGAAGAACCTTCGCTCTTGGCGGCGGGAGCATCGGATTTGGCCGTTTCGGTTTTTTTCTCGGCGGATTTATCCGATTTGCCGGAGGAACTATCCGATTCCGCCTTGGCGGCCTTGCTGTAGCTGTCGCTGCGATAATCGGTCTGGTAGAAACCGCTGCCTTTGAAAATCAGCCCCGCCCCGGCGCCGATGAGCCGCTTGAGTTTGAGCTTGCCGCAAGCCGGACATTTTTTTTGCGGAGCGGCGGTGATGGACTCAAAAACTTCGAATGTGTGTTCGCACGACTGGCATTGATACTCATAGGTGGGCATGGTCAACTCCCATTATTCGTTTTCTTTAGACCCGGAGTCATTTTCGGGACCGGCATTTTCTTCGACGGCCTTGGCGACGGCGACGCGGGTCGGGCGCAACACGCGCTCACCCATGAGGTATCCGCGTGATAGCTCAGCGCAAACCGCGTTAGGCTCCACCTCGACGCTGGGCTGGTGCATCAGGGCTTCGTGTTTGTTAGGATCAAATGCCTCG
>JAFGBA010000373.1 GCA_016933395.1 Sedimentisphaerales bacterium
ACGCCGGCCATTTCGCGGATAAAGCTGAATACCTGAATGCCATGCTCGTTGAGGATTTTCTTAGCGACGTATCCGGCGGCGACGATGGTGGACGTATAACGACCGGAAAATAAACCGGCCCCAATAGCGTCATCGCATGGGCCGTATTTCATAAACGAAGCAAAAGAAGCGTGACCGGGCCGCGGGGTGCGGTTAGTGTCCTGATATTGCTTGATGTGGATGAAATGCCGATCGAGATTAGGGATAAGGACCGTCAGCGGGGTACCATTGGTCAGGCCTGCATTGCCGGCGTTTTCGATGGTATCGGCGGCGTTGATGCCGGTATAGATAATCGGCAGGTCAGGCTCCTTACGCGGGCTGGAAAGCTCATCCGCCCCGGGCTTGCGGAGCAATAGATCGCCATAAATCTCCTGCTCGGTGAGCTTGAGTCCCGGCCGTACGCCCTGAATAACACTCACCAGCCCATCCTGATATGAACCGCCCCCGACCGTTACCTGAAATAACCGTCCAATATGACAACCCAGCATGAAAATAACCTTTCTTTTTTTATTGTAACCCTTTTTAATAAATATACTTATGAGCACATACCAACAAACTCACTGATTTTTGAGCCGGGCCATTATGATAAATTTAGCGATATATTGCAACCTGAAAGCAAGGAAACAAACATCGCGCCCCATTTTATCGTTATTTTTTCCACAAGCATTTACTGCTTCTGCTGACACAAGGTTTCGGCCAAGTGAATGATGCGAGTAGCGAGAGTGGTTTTGGCAACATCTTTATAAGCGGTCCAGCCGTCATCAGTAAAAATACCGGCCGTGGTGCGGTCGGCTGCGAAAGCTGCGGGGCTGTTGAGGATGATGGCGTCGAGGTTTTTGGCTTTGAGCTTGGCCAGGGCACGGGTGCGAGCGCAGCGGTCCTGTACGGCGAAGCCGATGAGGGTTTGATGTTTTTTATGGCGACCCAGTTTGGCAAGAATGTCGCGGGCTGGGATTAAGTGTAATATCAGACCACTACGACCGGATTGAGTTTTGCTGATTTTGGTTTTCGATCGGCGGCGGGGCTTGAAATCGCCCACGGCGGCGGTCATGATAACAGCATCACAATGCGGATAAGTCTTTCTTACGGCCTGCCACATCTGTTCACCGGTTTCAACATGAATTACTTTCGCTCCAACCGGCGGTCTGAGAACCGTCGGACCGGAAATCAGTGTAACGCGATGGCCTCGGCGCAAGGCGGCACGGGCGCAGGCGTAGCCCATTTTGCCGGTGGAAGGATTGCTTATAAATCGCACAGGATCGAGATATTCCCGCGTGGGGCCGGCAGTAACGAGAACATGTAATGGTTTGGCCATTGCGCCCCTCGCTACCGGCGTTTGGTTTTAGGGGTTTGGCCGGTGAGGAGTTCGCCGATGGTCCGGAAAATGTCTTCAGGTTCGGCCATGCGGCCCGGCCCGACATCGCCGCAAGCGAGTCGCCCTTCGGCGGGGCCGACGATGTGATAGCCGTCTTCTCGCAGTTGAGCGATATTGCGTTGAGCGGCGGGCGAGGCCCACATTCGCTGATTCATGGCGGGAGCCAGCAATATCGGCGACTGGGCCGCAGCCGGCAGCGTACTGAGCAGGTCGTCGCATATCCCGGCGGCGGCCTTGGCGATGATATTGGCCGTGGCGGGAGCGATCACGATCAAATCCGCACGACTGGTCAGGCTGATATGATTGGCCTCATACGCAGCCGGATCGCTCCATAAACTGCGATAAACCCGCCGGCCGGAAAGCGTGGCAAAGGTCAGTTCGGTGACAAACCGGCAGGCGTTGTCGGTCATGGCGACCGTCACACCGACGCCGGCCTGGACCAGTTGCGAACACAACCAAGCCGATTTGTACGCGGCGATACCCCCTGTTACGCCCAGTACGATTTCAAAACCATCCAGCCGCTGATTCACCGATTATTCCTCAACGCATAGTAAAAAGTAGCACGGGCATTCCCGCGGGCAGGATGCCCGCGTCACCGGTCCTTATCAGGTGGTCAGGCCGCCGGTGTCGCCGTGCCGCAAGGCTCCCTTGGGTGAATCACTACGGGTGGCGGCGCTGTGCAAGTCGGTGCTCACAGTACTGGTGTCGGGCGGGGTGAGGTCTTCTGTTTTTTGATAATCGACGGCGATCTTGTCTTCCTTGATTTCCTGCACCACAATTTCCAGCGGTGTCATACCCGCCGACTCGACCAGAGGGCGCGATCCCTCAATCAGTTCCTTAAGCCGTCGTTGAATCAGAGCGGCCAGACGAAACGCGCCTCCGACTTTTTTTACCAGTTCATCACCTTTAAGTCCTTCGATCATGGGCTGATCTCTCCTTTATACTTGTCGCAAATAAGTTGTCACACCGCAACCAGCCGGCGCAATTCAGCAACAGCTTGTTCCAAATCGTCATTAACAATGATGTGACGGTAATGTTTTTCTTTTTGAGCTTGTTCAATTTCCGTTTGTGCTTGTGCAAGGCGTTTATTGATGGATGCTTCATCATCGCGGCCGCGGCGAAGCAGTCGCTCCCGCAGAGCCTGATCATCAGGCGGCAACACCAGAATGCCGACTGCCTGCGGATAGCGGCGAAACACCTGAACAGCGCCTTGAACATCGATTTCCAGAATAACGTTGCGCCCGGCATGCAAATGATGCAACACAGACTCCATGGGCGTGCCGTAATAATGCTCGAAGATACGGGCGTACTCAAGCAACTCACCAGCTTCTATTTTACGACGAAATTCCTCTTCCGTAACAAAAAAGTAATCCAGTCCGTCCACTTCCTCCTTACCCCGCGGCCGGGTCGTCGCCGAAACACTCAAATAAACATCATCCCCTCCGACGACAGCGCGGCAAAGAGTGCTTTTGCCTGAACCGCTGGGGCCGCTAACCACGAACAATTGTCCGGTTATCTGTTTTTTATCGGAGGCTGAGATCATAAAATCGAATTTGCAAATGTTAATATCACTCCGCGTTTTGTATTTGCTCCTTGAGGCGGTCGATGGCGACTTTGATACTCACCACATGTTGGCTGATACGGGCGTCATTGGCCTTGCTGGCGATGGTGTTGGCCTCGCGCAGCATTTCCTGCGTAATAAAATCAAGCCTCCTTCCGGCCTGCTGTTCATCATCTATCGCCTGGCGAAACTGAGACAAATGCGACTGGAGCCGATGGATTTCTTCATTGATATCGCAGCGTTCGGCGAACAGGGCGACTTCCCGTGCAAGTTGATCATCGTCAAGCTTTAATTTGGCTTCGGCAAGAAGGATATTAGCGCGCTGCTGAAGCCTTTGATGATAATTTTTAAGCACCTCATCGGTTAATTTGGCTAAAGCGGAAAGATTTTCTTCAATAACAAGACACTGACGACGAAGGTCTTCGGCAAGACCGGCCCCTTCCTCAGCGCGCATGCGCCGCAGGTTGGTCAAGGCGCCGGCGACCAAATCTATCAGGATAGTCTGGAATCGTTCGTGTTCCGCCTGGCTGTAAGCACGCGTTTCGGTAACGCCGGGCAACTCCAACAATGACGCCAAATCAATAGTATAAGGCCCTTTGGCGGCCTGGAGCGTCAGTAATTGTTGCAGGCTGCGCAAGTAATTGTTGACGGCGGCCTGATTGACCTCAAAGGGACCCTCATCGGCCACATGACGCATGTGAATGGTGCAGGTGACCGACCCGCGGGAAAGCTCCTGGCGAATCAATCGCTCCACCACCGGCTCAATAAAAACCAGCGGATCGGGCAGCTTGATGGTGGTTTTCAGAAATCGATTGTTCAGCGAGCGAATTTCCACGAGAAAACTAACGCCGTTCGCTTCATACTGAGCATCGCCAAAACCGGTCATGCTATGAATCATAATGTTATTGTCCCTCGCCGGCGGCGGGCGGCGGCGTCTGGGGCGCAGTGTTTTCCGGCGCAGCCGTTGGCGCAGTGGGTGCGGCGGCATCCGTTGCAGCAGGAGCATCGACGGGTGCGGGCGCATCATTGGCTGGTTTCTCAGT
>JAFGBA010000374.1 GCA_016933395.1 Sedimentisphaerales bacterium
TCGTAGCGTAGGTTAAATAGTAGCGAGCTAGTGTAGCAGCTCACCACCTGTTTCGCTACGAGTTGCACTTATGAGTTGAATCCGCTAATCCTAAAAAGCTGAAAGGATTACTTTATGAAAATAGGCATTATTTCCGACACGCATGATCATCACCGTAATGTGTTGCGGGCAGTGGAAATTTTCAATGGCGCCGGCGTAGCCTATGTCCTACACGGTGGCGATATTGTCTCACCGTTTACGGCCAAGGCCTTTGCTGAAGTGGAAAATGCCAAATTCATAGCTACTTACGGCAACAACGACGGCGAAAAACTCTTTCTCAATAGCATGATCCAGAGTTTCGGCGGGGAAATTCACCCTTATTGCTTCAAGGGAGAAGTCGCCGGCCGCAAAGTATTTATGACCCACACTCAGCACACCATCGACGAAGTAGCCCGCGGCGGCGATTATGATCTGATTATTTACGGCCACACCCACAAGCAGGACATCCGCACCGTGGCAAAAACCCTGATTATCAATCCCGGCGAAGGAACTGACTGGTTGACGGGACAGGGGCATGCGGTTATCCTGAATCCCACCGATATGGGTTATGAAATCGTTAAACTATGAGAAGTAGGGTGGGCCGTGCCCGCCATTTCATTGGAGAAACGAACGGAGAAATGCGAAGGAAAAAACGAATGAAAGTTATTTCTGTACTTACCATATTTGCAGTATTATGGTTGTTACCGGGTTGTGAATCAGATACGAATACGCTCTCAACCTCAACCACCCCCAAAAACATCGTTCCCCCCCAACAAACAAATAACACTCCCACCATTCCAATATCTGTGGAGCCACCCATGACTGAAAGAACCAACACCGTCCAAACCAAAGTAAAACTCACCACCGGCAAAGGCGAGATCGTTATCGAACTGAACGAACAGAAAGCCCCGGATACCGTCAAAAATTTCCTGCAATATGTCAACGAAGGATTTTATGACGGCACTATTTTCCATCGGGTCATTCCCGGCTTTATGGCCCAGGGCGGCGGTTTTACCCCGGATATGAAGCAAAAATCCACCCACACTCCTGTTCACAACGAATCCAGTAACGGCCTGCGCAACGATCGTGGAACCATCGCCATGGCCCGCACCCCCGACCCTGACAGCGCCACCAGCCAATTCTTTATCAATGTCGCCGATAATAAATTCCTCAACTACCCCAACAACGGCGGCTATACGGTTTTTGGCAAAGTCGTCAGCGGTATGGAGGTGGTGGACGCCATCGTCGCCGCCAAACGCGGCCGCTCCGGTCCTCATGACGACGTCCCGACCGAACCCATCATCATCGAAAAAGCCCAGGTCATCACGCCCTGATCAACCTGAAACGTGACGCGGGCATCCTGCCCGCGATCTTCCGGATCGTCAACAAGGGTGGTTACGCAAATAAGGCTGTGCGCATCCCACCCGCGACAAACGATCCCGGTAATAAAAAAGGCATTCCATCAGGAATGCCTTTTTTATGGCGTGAGATAAAGAGGCTATTTTATACCGGCCAAACGCCGTAATTTAGCGGCCTGGTCAGTGCGTTCCCAAAAATAATCGCTGCCGACATGACCGAAATGACCATGTCGGGCAGTATGCAGATAAATCGGGCGCTTGAGTTTTAAGTGCTTGATGATGCTTGCCGGCGTCAAGGGAAATACTTGCCGTACCAAATCACTCAACGCTGTTTCTTTGATTTTGCCGGTGCCTTCAGTATCTATTTTAACCGATACGGGTTCGGCAACGCCAATCGCATAGGCAAGTTGCACTTCGCAAACATCAGCCAATCCGGCGGCAACGATATTTTTGGCGATATAGCGCGCCATGTACGCCGCGGAGCGGTCCACCTTGCTGGGATCCTTGCCGCTGAACGCCCCTCCGCCGTGACGACCCCGGCCGCCATAGGTATCCACGATGATCTTACGGCCTGTTACGCCGCAATCGCCGTGCGGCCCGCCCACCACGAAACGACCCGTTGGATTAATGTGCAATTTGAGTTTGCCGTTGACCAGACGCTTGGGCAGAACAGGCATAATCACCTTGTCGATAATTTCCTTGCGCAATTTCGCATATTTGATATCAGGATCGTGCTGGGTCGAAACCACCACCGTATCGATACGAACGGGTTTATGATTATCATATTCCACCGTCACTTGTGTTTTACAGTCGGGTCGCAACCAGGGTAGTTTTCCGGAATAGCGTAGGGTATTGAGTCGTTCGATTAAAACACGCGAAAGATACATCGGCAACGGCATGAGCATCCGCGTTTCATTACAGGCGAAGCCAAACATCATCCCCTGATCGCCCGCACCCTGTTCCCGACCGGCAGTCGCCGTCACACCCTGACTGATATCAGGCGACTGTTTGTCCAGCGCTACAACCACGCCGCAGGTATTACCGTCGAAACCAATCGTAGCATCATCATATCCTATTTCGATAATGGTTCGACGCACCGTAGCGGGAATATCCACTATCGCGGTAGAGGTGATTTCACCGGCAACCACCACCAGCCCCGTCGTCACCAGCGTTTCACACGCCACCCGGCTGTTGGGGTCCTGGCGAAGCATTTCATCCAGAATGGCATCGGAAATCTGATCGGCGACCTTGTCGGGATGCCCCAGGCCGACACATTCACTGGTGAACAAGTAGGTGTTATCGGATGGTTTTCTTGCCACGCGCATCTTCTTACGAGCCATGTGTGTCTCCTATTCTTTCTCAAAATTCTTCTGCGTGCTCAATACAGTGTCATGCAATTAAATGCCGGTTAAATATCATAGCTCTCCACCCCATCTTAGGCAAGGCATATCCGACTAAATATAAGGGTTTTAAGCCTGGAACCGCTGGACGGCTCCTTCCAGAAATCGCTTTAAATAACCTTTTTTCACGAATAAATCCGTAGCATTGACCGTCAAACTGTGATCCGTCCCCCAAACACTCGCACGCAAATCCACAAAAGCCGGATCCAACTGTATTAGCAGAGCATTATCCACAGCCAATACATGCGGCAGCCGCTTGAGCAGGTGCGCCCCGACGGCATTCACCCCCGGCCGACCCAGGGAAATCGTCGGCAATCGCCGCAGCGGTTCGGCATTGAGGTACCAAAGGTCACTCATAACCACCACCGAAAAATCCCCTACCATAGCATAATCCTCTTCGATGGTATCTTTTAAGCGATACGCCAACGGCCGATCATACCGTTCGGCATGAACGTTGGTTCCCGTTACTATAACCAATCCATTTTCTTCCAAAAGATCTTGGTCCATACAATAACAGTGAATAAATCAGAAAAATCCCCGGCAAGACCGTAATTCTATCAACCTATACGGTACAAAAACGTCCAAAATACACACCTTTTAATGTAAAACAACTCCATTGTAGTATAGGCGAGAATTTCGCTTTAGGCTAATGGCAAATGCCGTGGTGAGGTTCGGCACAGGCGGGCGACATGAGCGGGATTAACCTCAATACCCAGTCCCCAACCGGTGATTTTGGGTAATCGTCCGCCATAACCAAAACGAAAGGAACGATCCACAATGTCTTCGGCCAAAAGCCAGCGACCATAACATATTTCCGTAAAGCTTGTCCCTCTAACAAGTTGCAAAAATAACCGCCCGGCAGCCGCTAAAATTGCTGTTTCGCCCACCATTGCTCCCAGTTGAAATCCCCGGCCATAAGTCATGGCGATCTCCGCCATTCGCATCGACGCTAATAATCCCCCATTTTTACTAATGCGGATATTAAAATGGTCAATCAAATCGCATTGGGCCAACACCTCGGCATCATCAAGGGTAATCAGCGACTCATCCGCCATGAGCGGAATGTGCGTCAGATCGGCCATCGCCTGCAAATGCCCCCGGTCGTCCGCCGCTAAAGGTTGCTCCAGGCAACAAAACCCATATCCGGCCAATTCTTCACTCATGGCAACAGCGGCGTCAATATCCCAGGCACCGTTTGCATCGGCTCGTAACGACACCCGTTCTGCTTCCAAAGCGCGTTCCAGTCGCCCGACGACAATGTCAAGCAATTGCTCATCATGTTCTGTTCCCAGCTTGAGCTTAAAGTCCCGTAGGCCGAAAAGCCGCATCATACGCAATTGTCTATCTACCCGCTCCGGGTTGCTGCCCAGTACCCCGCTGACTCGTATCGGCCGAACCGGTCCCCCCGCCAACACCGCCGAACCCAACCAACCCGCTAATCCTTCTAATCCATAGTGGAAATACCGACTATAGGCATCCAACAAAGTCAGTTCCACCGCACATCGAGCGCAATTGATGACGTTATCGTTTTCATCGGTAAAAGGCAAACTATCAGCCAATTCCAAAACGTCGCCAAATGAACGCGGACTGAATCCTCGCAGACGTTCGAGTAAAACGTTTTCAATCGACTCTATTACACAATCCACTGTTTCGCCGGTAACATACTCCCTCGGCAATCCCTCACCCCAACCCGTAGTACCATCCTCCAGCGTTAACCGAATTACAACCGTATCGGTTCCCTCCCGTATTGCCGTTGCATGGCCAAACGGCCGCTTGAATGGCAGATACAGATGAAAAACATCCAAACTGACTGGTTTAACGGGGAATTTTCGTTGTAATGGAGTACGATCCGGCATCATGGTGATGGGTCGTTTCAGCTTTTTTTGCCGCGGTTGCGACGGACCGTTTTGGTGGTTTTGGCTTTTTTTGACAGCATCGGACCGGCATTCTTTAGCACCTTGAGAGCTTTTTTAAGATCCGCAACCTTTAGCACTCCGGTGGTTCGGCCGCCGCGGGCGCCGGCGGTGCAGTATGCGTAATTGATGTTAACATGCGCTGCCGCCAGCCGACCAGCCACATCGGCGAATGCCCCCGCCTGGTTGGATATATTCACACACAGCACCTCAGTCTCATTAACGGGTACGCCCAGCTTTTTGAATACATCACGTGTCTGTGTGGTCTGAGCGGTAACCAGCCGCAAAACACCGTGTTCGACGGAATCCATCATAGTCATGGCGATAATGTTTATCTTGTTTTCGGCCAGGGCATTAAGTGTCTGGGCTAGAACACCGGGTTTATTAATCAGAAAAATCGAAAATTGCGTTTGAATGAGCATGGCAATCCTCCATCGCAAAACTATCGTTTTACGAAATGTTATTCCGCCAAATCCTTAATCGCGGCTTCCACATTCGGGTAAAAGGTAAACACGTCCTGTAGTCTTGTCACCTTGAAAACCCGGTAAAGCATCGGGTCTATGCCGCACAGCGCGAAAACGCCGTCTTGTTCTTTTAACTGGTGATGCAGGTTCAGAAAAACGCTCAAAGCCTTGCTGGAAATCATCTTTGCCGTCGAAATATCCACGATCAGGCGGTGAATCTGTCGTTTCTGGACCAGAGTGGAAAGCTCCCGGTTGACCTGATCGATATGATATGCGTCCAACAGGTTACCCTGTGTAAAACCCACCACGGTTGCCGCTCCGTGGGTTTCCACGGTCAATAATTCTGGTTGTGTCATGACTATGTTATACAATCCTCCCCGCCCCAGGTCAAATACCTGATTATCGGACGCTAACGATGTTATCACCCAGGGTATAAGTCGTTATTCCTAATTCTGAGGGGAAAGTATGGACCGGAACACATCAGGCTTTTCCCGCGCCAGCCACAACAACCGCAGCGACGCCCCGCCGGGCGCATTGATCGCCTGTTCCCAGGCCTGGACGGTTTTTACCGAGACATTGAGCAAGTACGCAAAAAGCTGCTGACTCAGGTGCAGTTGGTTTTCCCGCAGATCGATAATTTCCTCGGCGGCCATGGGTTCCGGCGGCGCGGGGAAGCTCACCTGATGACACGTCAGCTTTTCGCCCTTTTCCAACGCCCCCAACACTTCTGTTAAGCCGTCGCGTATGCCGGTAAAATAGGGATTCGTCGGTTTTTGGCGTTTATTCGTAAGTTTTTTCTTTTTTGTCATAATTCATGATTAACTCCAAACAAATTATACTATTTAATAGGATAGTTGTCAACTTAGAGGTGTTGTTATCATTGCAGCCAGGCGGCGGCGAGAAAAGAAAAATCAAGCAAATCGACGTTGCCGTCAGTGTTGAGGTCGGCGCCTTCGCAACGGCCGCAATCATCCCCCAGCCACTGTTCTACAAATAACACCAGGTCTCCCACATTAACCTGGCCGGAATCGTCAATATCCGGGTCGGGCAGCACGACAGACATCGGACTAAAGACAAAATTGTCTAAAATAGCAGCCGATTTGGTGATACGAATATAACGAATAGTTTCGTTGGTTGTATAACCGACAAAACCATATTCAGCGACGCCGATTTGGCCATCCACCGCCAGGTCCGTAAAAACAATCGTATCCAACAGGCTTGACGCGCTCCAAATCTGAAACGTAACATCCGTAGCAGCCCCCGTCCACTGCACCACCCAGAAACCAAACGAATGTACGATGGTTGATGTGTCGAAAATAACATAAAAATCATTCACCGCACTACTCGGAATGGCGTTCTCTAGCGAACCGCCAATGGCCTGGGCGGCGTCAAAATCGGCGCCCCCGTCGTTAACCCAATAAATGTTGCGGTTAAAAGTAAATCCCCAATCGGCGTATTCATTGGCAGGCAACAGCTCTGAGCTGCCGGGCAAAACAATGACCGGATTACCACTGCCATCGGTTTCAAAGGTAATCAGGGTATTTAATAGATCATAAATATAATCGCTGTGGTAAAACGCCTGGCCGTGGGCCAAAGAACAGCAAGCCAGAGAAACGCCGACAATCCATTGCACTTTCAACTTCAAAACGCACCTCCTTGTGCGCTTGTGTCGCGGGCATCTTGCCCGCGGACTCTTATCGCGCCAAAACGTTGTTGGCGGTTTGAGAAATCGAGGGCAGGATGCCCTCGACACCTTTTTGTCAGGCCAGCATTTCCACCAGTTCGGCCGGCTCCAGGCGAAACGGCGATCCTTTGCCTTCAAAAAAACCATGCTCTTCAATCAAGTGAATATTCAAATCCGACCAGCGCAGCGACCGGCCGGTAGGCAGATGGCGGATGGTGGTGATGCGTTTGGCAATAGGGCCGGAATGCGGCCAAGGGCATACCAGCTTGCCGGGGTAATCGACCACGGCCACTTCCAGGGAACCGGCTGTGACAAAGTTACCCAGGTATGGACGGGCCAAATCAGTAAGATTTTGCATTCGCCGGGCCAGTTCCAACGCGGTAACGCCCAGATTGGCTAACACCGCTGCATCCGCATCGATAATTTCATTAAGGCTGCGCGGATCATTACCCATAAAACCATGAGCGGCCAATTTGCCGGAACGCAACATTGCTTCAAGTTTCTGTATGTCGGGCGGTTGTTTCATGCTATTGCCACCATCAGGCGAATTTATCATAGAAAATTTTATCTTCAGGCATACCCAA
>JAFGBA010000063.1 GCA_016933395.1 Sedimentisphaerales bacterium
CGCCCGATAAAAGACAAAACGGAGTAAAAAATGGTTTATAAAACAAAAACATCTTGACAAGGCTCCGGTTCATAGGATTTCACTGATCCGCCTGAGGCGGACTGATTTGAATAGAATTCAGAACCCAGAATCCAGAAATCAGAAGTAGGGCGGGCCATGCCCGCCAAACTTGTTTTCAATCAGTGTTTATCAGTGAAAATCTGTGGCTAAGTAAAAATCATACGGCGTACATTTCATGCAACTGCTGCTGAATATCGTGCATCTTACGATAGACGCCGTCGTCGATTTTCAGCAATTGTTCGTGCGAGCCTTCCTCAACAATCCGGCCCTGTTTAATAACGAACAGTCGATCCGCCCGCCGCAGGGTGCTTAGCCGGTGAGCGATAGCAAAAACCGTTCGGCCGGGAATCAGGCGGTTCAGAGCGTCCTGAATGTTTTTCTCGGTTTCGGTGTCCACGCTGCTGGTGGCCTCGTCGAGAATCAGGATGCGCGGATTGCACAACAGCGCCCGCGCGATGGACACCCGCTGGCGCTCGCCGCCGGAGAGCGTGTGGCCGCGTTCGCCGACGACGGTGTCGTATCCATGCGGCAGGGAGCAGATAAATTCATGGGCGTTGGCGGCCCGGCCGGCGGCGATCACTTCTTCGGCGGTCGCTTCCGGCGTACCGTAGCGGATATTATCCAGTATCGTCCCGTGAAAGAGGAACGTTTCCTGCTGCACGATGCCGATATGGCGGCGATAGTATCCGGCGTCAAGGTCGCGCAGGTCCACGCCGTCGATCAGGATGCGCCCGCCGGTCACGTCGTAGAAACGAGCGATGAGATTGATAATCGTGCTTTTGCCGGCGCCGCTGGGCCCGACCAGGCCGATCATCTCGCCCGGCTGCACGTCGAAGCTGATACCGCGAATAATCTGCCGCACCGGATCGTAAGCGAACGTGACATTATCGAACGTCACCCGTCCCAGAAACGGCGATAATTGCACGGCGTTGGGCTTATTGATAATTTTCGGCTCCGTATCCAGAATTTCAAAAACCCGGTGGGCCGAGGTTGTCGCCCGGTTGAGCATCCGCGTAATCATGCCGATGGTTTCGATGGGGTGCATGTACATTCCCAGGAAAAAGATAAACGCCACAAAATCACCCACCGACAGAGTGCTTTCGCCTTGCGGCCGTATCATCTGATTCAATCCCAGTGTCCAGACGATCAGCGTCATCATATGGAACGATAAAGTCAGCAAGGGCCAAAAACGCGTCCATTGGTCATGCAACTCTTCGCTTTGCTCATAGACATCCGTATTGCAGCGTCCGAAACGGCGGATTTCATGCTCTTCGCGATTAAATGACTTCACCACCTGCATGCCGGGGATGGTGTCGGCCAACACCGCGACCATGCTCGACCATTTTCGCCAGATGCGAAGAAACGTTCGCCGCATGCGGCTGCTATGGTGATGGAAAATCCATAGAAGCAAAGGAATAGGCAATACCATCACCAGGCCCAACGGCACGTTAATGCAAAGCAAGACCACCGATAAACCGATAATCGTGATGGCCGCCAGCGATACCTCCACCACGCCGAAAGCGATAAAATCCCACAATCGGTCCGTATCGGAACTGACTCGACTGATAATGCCGCCGGTTTGCTTGCGCGAGAAATAACTCAAACTCAAACGCTGCAAATGACTATAAAGTTGATCGCGCAAATCCCGCGCTACGCATTCACCCACCACGGCCATAGTTCGCAAACGCACCCAGTGGCAAAACGCCCGCAGCAAATACGCCCCCGCCAACGCACCCAGTATTATCCATGCCTGTCGTTTGGTAGCTTCGGCGGTTAATAATCCTTCCTGGTACATGCGCACCAGTTTATCAATTACGTAACGCAGCAATAAAACCGGCAGCAGGCTAATAGCCGTCGCCACCATAGCCGCCAACATGCCTATCGCAATCCGCTGACGATAAGGTTTCATATACCCCAGCAGCCGCCAGACCACCGCCAGCCGCTGATGGGTAAAGGCGGCCTGGGCGTCCTTGATCGGTTCGGCGACGCACGCGGCGTAGGTTTCATCGGGAGCATTTAAATCCACCGGTCGGCCGTCGATTTGCTGCTCCAGGATAAACTTCAAATGCTCCATCGCCGAGCGCTGCCGGTGGCTGTAGCGCAAGCGCACCAGCGGCGTTTTATCTTCCGGCCCGATGATGTCCATGGTAGTGCAACTCAGGCCATGTTGCCGGCGCACGGCCGTAATTTCATCCCGGCGAAAACTTTGCAACTTTGGCTCCTCGCCGTCACCGCCGGGCGTCACCACCGCGAGATTCTTATCTCCCAGCACAACCCAAGTTTGGCTCAAATTTAATTTTTCATCCAGATCCGCCAGACTGTAATAACGCACCGGGCCATTCCGCCAGGCCGCTTCAATCCGGTCACGGAGTTCATCAGGCAATCGAGAGGGTTGATCCGTATAACGTTGTAAAAGCTCTCTATCAATAACGTTCTGTTTTGTTGTCATGACGTTTCTCTTTCTCATAACTCATTGGCGCAGCGCCAATAAAAAAGCCTTCCGAGGTTTTGACCCCGAAAGGCTGGAAATTCAATAATATTTCTCAGCACATTTTCAGGGGTCAGGCCCTCCTGCAACAGCGACATCCACAGCGGAAAACCACATCGGATGACGGGCATGAAGGGCGCACAATGCTCCCATCGAGGGTTCCTGTGCTCGCCTTGTCAAAAGCATAAGAATTCGATAGTTCATTTCGCTTGAAAACCTCAAAAATCATAAAAACATGAATTGTTATTCTCATAAGGAATGTAACCACTGTCAAGACTATTTTCATGTTTTTTTACGGAATTTCCCAAAAATCCTGAATAGAACCTTCAGTAACAAGGACTTTTGACAAAGACTCACAAAACGCTAATAATAAGGACGATCGTATCCCGAATTTGTTTCGAAAAATTATCAGGAAATGTGCCATGATGCAGCCGACACTGATAGCCGATCAGACCTGGTGGGTGGGCCTCAATGACCGGAAAACCGACCTGTTTGAGGGGTTATGGCCCTTGCCGCGCGGGGTGAGCTATAATTCATACCTTATTTTAGGTGAAAAGGTTGTTTTACTGGACACGGTTAAGGTGACGATGGCCGGAGCGTACCTGGCCGGTTTGGACCGATTACTCAACGGCCGAAAGGTTGATTACCTTATCACTCACCACCTTGAACCCGATCATTCCGGGTCCATCAGTTTGTTGCGGCAGCGCTGGCCGGAGATGAAAATCATCGGCAACAAGAAAACCGCTGAGTTTTTGCGGGAAATGCACGGAATTGAAGTCGATATGCCTATAGGCGACGGCGACGCCCTGGAATTGCCCGGCCGAACGTTGCGCTTTTACCTTACGCCGATGGTCCATTGGCCGGAAACCATGATGACCTTCGATGAATCCAACGGTACGCTCTTTTCGTGCGACGCCTTCGGCGGCTTCGGTACGGTCGATCAATCCCTATTCGACGATCAGGGCGTCCCGGCCTGGTACGAGGACGATGTGCTGCGTTACTTTTCCAATATCGTCGCCAAATACGCCCCCATGACTCACAAGGCTATCGGCAAACTGGGCGGTTTGGGCATAAAAACCATCGCTCCGTCTCACGGCATCATCTGGCGGCAAGATCCCCTGCGTATCGTCAGGATTTACGACCGCTGGAGCCAGGACCAATGGGAAACCGGCGTTCTGGTTGCGTTCGGCTCAATGTACGAACACACCGAGGCCATGGCCGAAGTCGTCGCCGCCGGCGTGCGCGATGAAGGGGTAACATTGCGAATGTACGATGTATCGCGACGGCACGTGAGTTACATTATCCGCGACGCCTGGCGTTACGGCGGTTTGATTCTGGGTGCACCTACCTACGACACAAAGCTTTTCCCCATGATGCAGCACGTATTGAACTCGCTGCCCAAAGGCCTGGCCGCCCGCCGAACCCTGGGCCTGTTCGGTAATTACGGCTGGGTTGGCGGCGCGGTAAAAACCATGCAGGCCTGGACCGAGGAGCAAGGCGGCAAACCCGTTGAACCCATTGTCGAAGTCCGGTTCCGCCCCGACGATGATAATTTGCAACAATGCCGTCAACTCGGCCAAAATGTCGCCCAGGAGGTGAAAAAACGCCAAAACAATTAACATTATAAAGGATTTGTCGCCCTTGGCGCAGCGAAAAATCTCTTGACCGGAAAAGAGAGATTCTTCGCTTCGCTCAGAATGACAGAAGTGTTTTTATATTAGGTATTTTATGTGTTTGGCCGTTCCCGGAAAAATCATTGATATTCAAACGCCCTCCGCCGCGATGATAGGCCCGCAAGCCACCGTTGACTTTCAGGGCAGCCGCCTTGAGGTAAGTCTGGCCATGACGCCTGAAGCCAAACCCGGCGATTGGGTGCTCGTTCATGCCGGTTTTGCTCTGAATGTTCTCGACGAAGCCGAAGCTTTGGAAACCTGGGATTACCTCCGCCAAGCCGGCGTGACGCTTCCGGGTGAAGGCTGATTTATGATTACTGAATCCATTCCACAACTTCTAGCTGATATTAATACTGCCTGTGCGGAATTAGATTCCGTGCGTTTGATGGAAGTGTGCGGGACGCATACGGTGAGTCTGTTTCGCAGCGGCGTCAAAAGCCTGCTGCCCAAACAGATCAAGCTCATCAGTGGACCGGGATGTCCGGTGTGCGTAACCAGCCAGGGGTATCTGGACGTCGCCTGCGAATTAGCCGGGCGACAAGACGTAACGATTTGCACCTACGGCGACATGGTTCGCGTACCGGGACGTTCCGGCAGCCTGGAAACCATGCGGGCGCAAGGCGCCAAGGTGCGGGTAGTATATTCCCCGCGTGACGCCGTGATATTCGCCGCTGAAAATCCGCAACGTACGGTTGTCTTTTTGGCAGTGGGTTTTGAAACCACCACCCCCGGCACCGCCGCGGCCGTAATAGAAGCACGGCAGAAAAATATGAAGAATTTTTTTATCCTGCCCGGCCACAAGCTCGTTGTGCCCGCCATGATGATACTATTGCAGAGCGGCGAGGTGGGTATTGACGGTTTTCTTTGCCCGGGACACGTTAGTATTGTCATTGGAGCTGATGCTTATCGGCCGATTGTCGAACAATTTGGCAAAGGCTGTGTTGTCGCCGGTTTTGAAGCAGCCGACATGCTTCAGGGAATTTTGCTGCTGTCCCGGCAACTCGCGGAGAAACGTCCGGCCGTGGAAAACGCGTATCCCGTCGCGGTAAAATCGCAAGGGAATCCCAACGCCCTTAAACTCATCAACGATGTTTTCGAACCCGCCGACGCCGTATGGCGGGCAATGGGAACTCTACCCATGAGCGGCCTGAAGCTTCGTGACAAGTTTCGCGCCTTTGACGCTCTCGAACATTTTGGCCTCACTGAAGGCCCCGATGTTGAACCGCCCGGCTGCCGCTGCGGCGAAGTCATTCAGGGCAAAGTCGAACCAAAGGAATGCTCTCTTTTCCGCAAGCGCTGCACGCCCATGTCGCCCGTCGGCCCCTGCATGGTCAGCAGTGAAGGAACCTGCTCGGCCTGGTATAAATACGGCGGATAGATTATCTTGTTACGTCCAATAACTTTACGGTATTTAAATATTATCCGTCGTTAATATTATCAGACCTGTCTATTGATACTGGTTTATCCGCCCCCTCTATATTATACCCCGCATAATGAATATTCCGCTGGGGAATCGAATAAAAAAGACGGATATTTCGTGTGGCAGAATGGATTTGTCTGTTAGTGCGAGTTCATAAAACAGGAGTATTGTGATATGAAAATAATCAAAGCCAAACTTGTCATAACGCGCGATATCAAAGCGTTTATGCTGGTAATCATGCTTTTCGTTACCCAATGTATTTACTCTGCTCAAAAACCCAATAGCCCCATCATTAATCAGGACAATACCGACATTAGTGATTTGGATATAACATCCAATCCTGAGATGATTTTGTTTTTGGACATTCCCGAGGTTGTTTCCGGTGCGCTTACTCAAACCGAGCGGCGTCTCAATCCTTCCACCGTCACCACAATCACCAAACACGACATCGCCGCCAGCGGCGCTCGCAGCCTTAATGAATTGCTTGACATCACCATCCCGAATCTGCAAATCGCGTTGCATAACTGGGAGCCTTTGCATTTGGGGTTGCGCGGCGTCACCTCCGATCTGGAAGATAAATATCTGCTTCTGGTCAACGGCAGGGTTATGAACGATCGCACGCATTTCGGCGTTTTGAGCGAGCGAGACCTGCCTATGCTCACCGACATACACCATATTGACGTCATTCGCGGGCCCGGCTCCGCCCTTTACGGCGCCGGCGCCCTGGCGATGGTCGTCAATATTATTACGGAAAGCGGACTAACTTTCGAGGGCGCGGAGATCACCGCGCGAATGGGCGCTATCGAAGAATTTTACGATTATGAATTCAAATGGGGGCGACGCTTCGATGAAACCAGCGGCTTGTTCCTTTATGCCGGCATGAGCGATTACCTGGGCGCTGACGGCGACGATTCGCCCGTTATTTACAGTGTCGGATCAGGCTATTGGGGTACGGGTATTTCCCGACCGGGTCGTGTTATCCTCCCAGGTGATTCGCCCGGTACGGATGTCGTTAACGACCGAGGCTCCTATCACGATAGAAATCGCTACAAAGTTCATATACAGTACACTGATGAAAACTTCGATTTCTGGACGCGGTTCACCAGCGGCGGGGAAGTCCGGGCGAGGGATCCTCTGACCGATACCTGGGTCGGAAGTGAACCACCTGCTCCGCAAGGACAGGGGTACATGCAAACCACCTTTTTCGCCAAATACACCCAGCCTATCAGTGATGATTTGAAAATTGACTATCGCTTCAGTTACGATTCCGAGTCGGTTTCCATGTATATATTCAATGCGTACCAAAGTTTCCGGGAGGACGAATACTACGGGCAAATTCTGGCCACCTATAATCCCGCTGAAAATCACTCTCTTGCTTTGGGCGGCGAATGGTCGCACGAGGAATTCGGCCTGAAGGCCCACGGCCACCCGGACGAACCGGCGACGTTTGGCTGGTTCCAATACCGTCCCGACTCCAGAGTGCCGCGATGGTCCACGGAGACCAAGAGCGTCCTCACGGAATGGCAGTGGAACATCGACGAAAAGTGGACGACCTTTTTGGGCGGCCGCATCGACTGGCATACCTTTACGCAACCGATGTATTCCCCGCGCTTCGCTATCATCCACACGCCTACGGAAAAAGACACCATCAAATTCTTATGGTCGCAGGCCTCACGCACCAACGTGAACGCCAGTATGAAAATTAATTACGACAGAAACGATGATATAAGCGACCATGAGATGCTGCGAGCCTACGAATTACGTTACGAACGTCAACAAAATGAGAATCTTATGTGCGGTGGAAGCATTTTCTATCACGATCATGACCTTATCGGCTGGGATCAGTGGGGCGGAAGCAATATCAACCTGGGAACTCTTAAATCCTGTGGAGCGGAACTTGAAGCCGCGTATCAGACGAAAAACACCAAAATAACTTTATCCCACGGTTGGACCAAACTCATCAATTTCCGTCTCGCCGACAGCAACATCCAAACGTTTACGTCAGCGGAACCTTACGGGTACGGCAACGATTTTGCCGCCTGGCATAATCATGTTAGTAAACTTACCGCCCGGCATCAAATCAACGAACAAATTGAGCTTAATGGCGCGTTTCGCATTTATTGGGGACTTCCCGGCGGCGAGGATATGGCCCATTATCAAAACGATTCCCAGGGAGCACAAGTCTGGGATACCAGTTATGACCGCGCGTTCGATCCCAGTTTCTTCCTGAACCTCGGCGCTTCTTATAAACCGATCGAAAATCTCTCCTTGAGCGTCGAACTTTATAATATCCTGGGCTGGTTTGATTACCGGTTGAACAAATATTACTACGCCTACGCGGGGTCTTCGCCCGGTTGCTACCGGTCGCCCGCGCCCGCCGTTGGAATCACGCTGAATTATACGTTTTAACGGTTCCGGATGCCGACAACAGCCGCCGGCTTACATGCTTGCATGAAAATGGGATAGCCTATACTATTTAGCGGTATATGGACTATCCCGTTTTTTCAAGGAAGCGTGCTGCCCCACGGCTGTAGTGGAATAATCTACTATGGTCTGAATACCGTTATTAACGAATCCCTGTTTGAAATGCAAATGTTCAAATTACGAATTTCTTACGACGGATAAAGAGGTTGTATTTTGCTTGAAGCCATAAGAAAAAAAATATATCGCTTTATTTTTCGTCCTCGGAAATGCGCAAGTGAATTGAAATACTGGAAGACCCGGTTCAATGCCGAGAAAGGCCATTTCTACAATGAGCATTACCGTAAACTTATGCCGGCCATGGCCCAAAAAACCAATGACGATTTTCTGCATGATAAAATCGTTGCCGATTTCGGCTGCGGACCGCGCGGCAGCCTTCAGTGGGCGACCGCAGCGAGGATGCGCATCGGCATCGATGTTCTGGCCGACGCCTACCTGGAACATTTTGCGGATGAACTGCTTCAACATAACATGATTTATCTTAAATGTTCCGAATCCGCCATTCCCATACCCGATGGAAGCATAGATGTTCTTTTTACCATGAATGCTTTTGACCACGTTGATAATTTGGCCGTTATGAGCCGGGAACTGTTGCGCATTTTACGCCCGGGCGGTGAATTAATCGCCAGCTTCAATCTCAATGAACCACCCAGCACCACCGAACCTCAAATGTTGACGGAAGCAATCATCGATGATATGTTACTCAGGCATTTAAAGATACGGCACAGGCGTTGCGTCAATCGCGGACCGGCGCAAGATGCGTATAAATATTTTTTTGAAGAACACGACTATACTCCCGGCCAACCGGGTTTTTTATGGGTAAGCGCCGTTAAGAAATGATTGATTTTGATAATGGGTATTCTTAATGATAGGGCAGGTTAATGAATGATCGCGTAATTCTGGCTCACGGCGGCGGCGGCGAACTCACCAAACGCCTCATCGCCGAGCATATTATGCCGCGTTTGGGTAACGAGGTGCTCAACCCTCTGACCGACGGCGCATTGCTCGACGCGCCGACGAATAGATTGTGCTTTACTACGGACGCCTACGTCGTCCAGCCCCTGGAATTTCCCGGCGGTAATATCGGCCATTTGGCCGTGGCGGGGACCGTTAATGACCTCGCCGTCATGGGCGCAACGCCTAAATGGCTCAGCCTCGCGTTGGTGTTGGAAGAAGGCCTTGAATTCGCCGTTCTGGATCGCATTCTCGACGCCATCGCCGCGACCGCTCGCGATGCCGGCGTCGTTATCGCCACCGGCGACACCAAAGTCATCGAAGCTCGCGGCCCGGCCGGTATGACCCTTACCACCGCCGGTGTGGGTGTCCTTCGCCCCGGCACTAACCTTGACGCTTGCCGCATTAAGCCGGGCGACTTCATCATCGTCAATGGCGCTATTGCCGAACACGGCTTGGCCGTCATGAGCGCCCGCGAAGGCCTTGCCTTCCAAACGCAACTTCAAAGCGACGTTGCTCCCCTCAACGGCCTCATCGCCGCTATGCTTGATACCGGCGCCGACATTAAATTTTTCCGCGACGCCACGCGCGGGGGTCTGGCCGGCCTTGTCGCCGATCTTGCCGAGGAAACCGGCTTGACCGTCGAACTTCGCGAAAACGATATTCCCCTCACTCCCGCCGCCCGTCACATCGCCGAACTCCTGGGTCTCGATCCCTTAACCGTCGCCAATGAAGGCAAATGCGTCGCCGTCGTTGCCGCCCGGGACGCCGAAAAAATCCTTGCCGCCTGCCGCAACCATCCCCTTGGTCGCGCCGCCGCTGTCATCGGCCAAATCACTCCCGGTCGACCCCTCGCCGAACTCATCACCCGCGCCGGCGGCCGTCGCATCATCCAGCGTCCCTACGGCGAAGAACTTCCCCGTATTTGCTGATACCCGCGCAAAACGCTTTATATCCATAAGGAATCAAGCGCCATCCTGACGGGTGGATTTGTGTAAGACTATGACGTTACCCAATCAGCGAACATATCCAATAACTGTCTCTTGCTGATGCCGCCATCGGCAACGCCAAGTGTGGTTTTCTCCAACTGGCGGTTTGTGGCGTTGAGGCGGGCGTTGTTTAGCCGCAAAAAAATATCCGCCGCCGCCAGGGCCGTGCGTTTGTTGCCGTCCACGAACGGGTGATTACGGCACAGGTGGTACAAATACGCCCCGGCCATCTCCGCCAGGTTTTTATGCAGATATTCCCCCTCAAATTGCGCTGTCGGCATCGCCACGGCTGAGGCCAATAATCCCTCATCGCGCACGTGGGGATCGCCGCCGAATTCCGTGATGACCCGTGCATGGATCGCCCGCACGTGGCCGCCGCTCAAAAAAATAACCGCCGCCCTCATTGCGCCAGTTTCCGTAGGGCGCTGCGTCGCTCACGGACGACCTTATCGAGCAGCTTTTGGAACCGCTCCTCGTCCACCGGCGCGGGGCTGACGGGCTGGACCATCAGCACGCCATCCTGCACGGTAATCTGCACTGGCCCGCCTTCCTCCAGGCCGACCAGCTCCATCAACGCCTTGTCCAGCAATAAGGCGCTGCTGTTGCCGACTTTTGATAATTGTTTTATCATTATAACATTATTATAACACATTCTCAGGCGGTGTCAAGGCAAATAAATGGCAAAATACAACACTATAACCGCGTGTCGTATTATATAACCTCTTTGTAATAAGCGAGTTATAGTTTTTATCAAGATCTCAGATCCGCATAAAACCTGTCACCCTGAGCAACGCGAAGGGTCTCTCTTGGGGGATTGAAGAGAGATTCTTCGCTTCGCTCAGAATGACGGCTTGGACAAGAACGTTTTCTGTAATAGGAACTATCTAACTCAGTTCTTAAAAACGCTCCCATAAAAAAAGGCAAATTTTTCGAGAAAAACCGAATTTTATACTTGACTCAGAGGCAAGTGTTGCCTATATTATGCGCAGGTGATTAGAAGTTCTCTAGTGCTTCTAAACACACGTGGCAGAGAAGAAAAAAGCTGCAAGGAAGAAAACCGAAAAAGACACAGGTCAGGTACATACGACTCTTTTGTAAATTGAACTGAAGAGTTCTGTTAGCGCTATTGCTGGACTTACGAGTCGTAACGTTAAGTTGTTGAGGCGTAACAACAACTTCCAGCAATAGACGCTAGAAAGGAACTCTTCCAATGATTGCTCGTTTATGGCGGAAGCTAAAACGCCGGCTTCAAAGAAACAAACCTAAAGAAAAATCCGATAAGTGGCATGGGATTTATTCTCGGCAATTAACATGGTGGGTGGAATATGTCGTCGAGTTAAAACATATATCAACGCTTACCGCCGCCCAATATATCGCTATTAAAGAGATCGACGAACTGATCCGTGCATATTCCCGTGCTTTGAAAAAAAACGATTATGATTCGATTGCTGAAATTGAAATAAAATTACAAATTGAGGCGTATGAATTTTTTTCACGCTTTTTTCCTTATGACCAACGAAAACATGACAAACCGGAATCAGGAGGATAACTCGTACAAGCTCTCATATAATCTGGTCCAATATTTGCAGAACCGCGAAAACATGACGCTGAAACAAATCGGCCAACTTATCGGCGTTTCCGAATCTTTCATTTCCAGGGTAGCCAACCGCCAGCGAAATTTCACCACCAAACATCTTATCGACTTCGAAGCCGCCCTCGGTCGGCCGGTAGCTTTGCTGCTTTTATCCACCACGCCGCGCAATTCCATTCCTCAGAATATGCGAAGAGCTTACGACATGCTGGTTAAGCTTTTGGAAAATCAATCGCTTCAAACAAACCAGGAATAAACGACGCATTAGCCGGCCAGAGGCCGGCGGTACGTAGTAAAGAATCCGCGGGCAGGATGCCCGCGACACCTTTATAACCTGCGACTATTTTGTTTTGGCGGAGGGATGTAATTTATTGGCAAGGAAGCGGCCGGTGTGGCTGTGGGAACATTGGGTGATTTGTTCGGGGGCGCCGGTAGCGATGATTTCACCGCCGGCGTCGCCGCCTTCGGGACCGAGGTCGATAATCCAGTCGGCCATTTTGATGACGTCGAGGTTATGTTCGATGACGAGGACGGTGTTGCCCATATCCACAAGGCAATTGAGGACGTTGAGGAGGTTGTGGATGTCGGCGAAGTGCAGGCCGGTGGTGGGTTCATCAAGGACGTAGAGGGTGTGGCCGGTGCCGGCTTTGCCGAGTTCGCCGGCGAGCTTAACCCGCTGGGCCTCGCCGCCGGAAAGCGTGACCGAAGATTGGCCCAAGGTGATGTAACCGAGGCCGACATCGTTGAGGGTTTTGAGCATCTGCTGGATTTTGGAGAAGTTCTCGAAGAATTCCAGGGCCTGGGCAACGTGCATGTCGAGGACGTCGGCGATGTTTTTACCGCGGTAGGTGATTTCCAGGGTTTCGCGGTTGTAGCGAGTGCCCTTGCACTGCTGGCAGGTGACATAGACGTCGGGCAGGAAATGCATTTCGATTTTGCGGGTTCCCTGGCCGAGGCAGTCTTCGCAGCGGCCGCCTTTGACGTTAAAGCTGAAACGACCGGGGCCGTAACCGCGGATTTTGGCTTCACGGGTTTTGCTGAAAAGCTGGCGGATAAGATCGAAAACGCCGGTATAGGTAGCCGGATTGGAGCGCGGCGTCCGGCCGATGGGGCTTTGGTCAATCTGGATGACCTTATCGATGCGTGTTACGCCCAACAGTTTGCTAAAGGGGCCGGGTTTCTCGCGGGAGGCATAAAGCTTGCGTTTGACGGCGGGCAGCAGGGTGTAACGAACGAGGGAGCTTTTGCCCGAGCCGCTGACGCCGGTGACGCAGACGAAAACACCGAGGGGGAAGGCGATATCGATTTTTTTGAGATTGTTATGGCGGCAGCCGCGCAGTTCCAGGCAGTACTTGACGTTGACCTTGCGGCGTTTTTCGGGGAGTTTAATTTCGCGTTCGCCGCTGAGATACTTGCCGGTGAGGGAGCGGGGATTGGCGATGATGTCCTGTACGGTTCCCTGGGCGACGATTTCGCCGCCGCGCAGACCGGCGCCGGGGCCGACGTCGATAATATGGTCGGCGGCGTACATGGTGTCTTCATCGTGTTCGACGACGAGGACGGTGTTGCCGAGGTCGGTAAGGTCACGAAGGGTCTTGATGAGTTTCTGGTTGTCGCGGTGGTGCAGGCCGATACTGGGTTCGTCGAGAACGTAGCAAACGCCGACGAGTTTGGAGCCGACCTGGGTGGCCAGGCGGATACGCTGAGCCTCGCCGCCGGAAAGCGTACCGCTGATGCGATCGAGAGTAAGGTATTCGAGGCCGACGTTCTGCATGAATTCCAGGCGGCTGGAAAGCTCCTTGAGGATGGGGCGGGCGATTTGCTCGTGTTCGGTGTTGAGTTGTAGTTGCTGAAAAAAGTTAAACGCCTGGGTGATGCTCATCGTGACGATGTTATGGATGTTTTTTTCGTTGACATAAACGGCCAGCGATTCGGGGCGAAGGCGAGCGCCGTTGCACTGGCGGCAGGGTTGTTCGGAGAGGTACTGATGCAGGCGGGCCTTGACGAATTCGCTGTCGGTGCTGCGGAAGCGCCGGCTAAGATTGGGAATAACGCCTTCGAAACGGGCGGGGCCGTCTTCATCTTCGCCGAAGAGCAGCACTTGCTTGGCGCGGGCGGGAAGATTTTTGAAAGGAGTGTCGGGACTAATATTGAATTCTCGGCAAAAGCGGCGGATGAGACGGTTGTAAAAGATGTTCATACGTTTACCGCCGCGCCGCCAGGCGTCGATGGCGCCTTCGGTGAGAGAAACGGAATCGTCAGGTACGACAAGTTCGGGGTCGAATTCGAGGATGTTACCAAGGCCGTCGCAGGCGGGGCAGGCGCCATAGGGACTGTTGAAGCTGAAACAGCGGGGTGAGAGTTCGCTCAGGGCGGCGTCGGGGTGATCGAGGCAGGCGTATTTTTCGCTGTAGATGATTTCGCGCCATTCGTTAGGTTTTTCTTCCTTGAGGATGGAAACCAGGCCGTCACCGAGTTTAAGGGCGATTTCCACAGAGTCGGCCAAACGGGCGCGGATGGCGGCGCGAACGGCAAGACGGTCCACGACGGCTTCGATGTGGTGGATCTTGTGACGGCTGAGTTTGGGAACGTCTTTGACTTCGTGGATTTCGCCATCGATGCGGACCCGAACAAAACCTTCACGCTGGATGCGGCGGAATACGTCGGCGTGTTCGCCTTTTTGGCCGCGGATGAGGGGAGCACAAATCTGGATGCGTGTGTTTTCACCCATGTCGAGCAGGGCGTCCACGATTTGGCCGGCGTGGAGGGACTTTATTGGTTTACCACAGATATAGCAGTGTGGTTGACCGACACGGGCGAAAAACAGACGCAGGTAATCGTAGATTTCGGTGGTGGTGGCGACGGTGGAACGAGGATTGTGGCTGCCGCTGCGTTGTTCGATGGCGATGGTGGGCGGCAGGCCTTCGATACTCTCCACGTCTGGTTTTTGCATTTGTTCGAGGAACTGACGAGCGTAAGCACTCAGTGATTCGACGTATTTACGCTGGCCTTCGGCGAAGATAGTGTCAAAGGCGAGGGAGCTTTTGCCCGATCCGCTCAGACCGGTAATGACGACGAGTTGGTCACGGGGGATATCGACATTAATCGATTTGAGGTTATGTTCGCGCCCGCCACGGATGGTAATGAACTTATGCGACATATCAGCCAGGACGTCGAGGCCCTTGAAAATAAGGTTGCCTATAGCATTTGCTCAGCTTGCCGACAGACCAAAC
>JAFGBA010000375.1 GCA_016933395.1 Sedimentisphaerales bacterium
CGGGACGCGGAGCAATGATGAAAACTGCGCCGCTTTCCAGCATCGAATCCCGGCCGGATGTGGTATGCATTGAGAAGCTCTCCAAGTGCTACTATATGGGTGAAACCACATTGGAGGTGCTCAAAGGGATAGACTTAACATTGCGCGAGGGGGAATATGTTGCTATCATGGGGCCCAGCGGGTCCGGTAAAAGCACGCTGCTGAATATGTTGGGGTGTCTGGATCGGCCGACGTCGGGGCGATATCTGCTGGATGGTAGCGATGTGTCACGTTTGGAGGATGATGAACTATCGCGGATTCGCGGAGCGAGGCTGGGATTCATTTTTCAGTCGTATAATCTTATCGCACAATTAAACGTTATTGAAAACATCGAAGTGCCGATGTCCTATCAGCGTGTTTCCGAAGCGGACAGCCATCGTCGCGCCCGGCAACTGGCTGAGCGGGTGGGATTGGGGGATCGGGTGACGCATCGGCCCACGGAGCTTAGCGGCGGCCAACAACAACGTGTGGCGATAGCGCGGGCGCTGGCCAATGATCCGGTGCTTATCCTGGCGGATGAACCCACGGGTAATCTGGACACGCAGAGCGGACGCGACATTCTGAATATTCTGGATGAATTGAATCAGCAGGGCAAGACACTGGTAGTAGTGACGCACGATCCACGGGTGGCGGAACGCACCGGACGGATAATACATCTTCTTGACGGGCGCATCGACCGGGAAAGTGTCAATCACAAGGGGGAAGCATGATCTGGTTCCAGTTCAAACGCATGGTCAAAACGGGAGCGAAAAGCTTGTGGATGCACCGTCTGCGTTCGGTGCTGACGATGTTGGGGATTATTTTCGGGGTGTCATCGGTGATTGCAATGTTGGCGATTGGAGCCGGTGCGAGCCGGGAGGCGCAAGAACAGATCGTTCGTCTGGGCAGTCAGAATATTATTATAAAAACCGTTGCTCCTCCTTCAGAAAACGTCACTCAGCAAAGTAGTCAGACGATGCGGGAATACGGTCTGCGGTACAGTGATGCACAACGATTTCGTGATACGCTGCCCAATGTCGAAGTTATCGTGCCGGAACGAAGTTTGAACCAGGAGGCGCGATTTCGTCATCGTCAGGCGGCGGTAAAGGTGGTGGGTACGGTGCCGTGGTTTCCGGAAATCAGCCCGGTGAAATTGCTGGCGGGGCGCTTTTTTGTACAGACGGACATGGATTACAAACCGGGACTATGCGTGATTGACGACGCCATTGCGCGACAGTTATTTGCGTATGATGATCCATTGGGGCAGTATATAAAGATCAAGAGTGATTATTATTGTGTAATCGGTGTGGTGACCTCTTCGAGCCTGAACCAGACAAGCGCCGTTTCCGTCGCTGCGTCAGGCGCCGGAGTAAAAGGAGGCGGCGGCGTAACGGGTAATGTTTATATTCCCATCAGCAATATCAAGGATCGGTTCGGAGAAACCAATATGAGTTCTTCCGGGGGGGGTATGCAGGTGGATCGCGTGGAACTGAGCCAGATTACCATCAAGGTAAGAGATTCTGATGAAGTGTTGACAACTCGCAATATTCTTGACGCTATGCTTAGCTCGAGTCCCCTGCACAAGAAAAAAGATTATCAGATTGTGGTGCCGCTGGAATTGCTGGAACAAGCCAAGGAAACCAAGCGTATTTTCAGCATCGTGCTGGGATCGATTGCGGCAATCAGTCTTTTGGTGGGCGGCATCGGCATTATGAACATCATGCTTGCGACCGTGAGCGAGCGGACACGGGAGATCGGCATTCGTCGGGCGTTGGGGGCGCGACGGAGCGATATTATCATGCAATTTTTGTCCGAAACGATATTACTGACGGTGGCGGGCGGCGTACTGGGTATTGTCGTGGGCGTTGTGATTCCGGTGTTAGTGGAGCGATTCGGAAAAATGCCTACGGAAATTACCGTTAGTTCGCTGGTTTTGGCGTTCGGCATTAGCGCCGCGGTGGGCGTGGCGTTCGGTCTATATCCGGCATATCGGGCGGCTTATCTGGATCCGATTGAGTCATTACGGCACGAATAAAATCGTAGGACCTTATTATCAGGCGTGAAAACGAGGGGTGATAAGTTCTACCTGAAAGCGGATTATCGGGCGGATGGCCATGGGGAAAGAGAAATCATAAAAAGAGTCAATTGGTGTACTCTTATCATGTGTATCTATGGATTTGAAACCGCCATATTTATCGGACGTATTATTTTCCGTTTTTGTGGTGAAAAGAATGCTTTACTTATCGATTAATCGGGCCGAATAGACGACAAGAGAAGTGATATATTGGATATGAATGGAAGGTCGGGTTATGTCTGAGGCGACTGCCGTGAAAATGGAAAAAGTTGAGTCAATGATACGGGGTATGGATCTAAAGGATCTGTACGTCGTGGAAGTCGTTGTGGCGGAGATGATCTCGAAGTTGCGCGCGGCACAATTAAGTGATGACATGGATGAGGAAACCGCCAGCAATATGCGTCAGGAAAAGCGATTTAACGCTAACCTGATGGGGACGCTCAAACGAATTACAGATCTTCGGCCGGGCGAGCGAAAGGAATGGTGCATCAATATTCAGGATATATCGCGGTCAGGCATGTGTTTTAAAGTGGACACCAATTTCATTCCCAGTCGTCTTGTGGAAATTACATTTTCTCAGCCCGGGGGCAAGATCAAGCAGTGTTTTATGGAAGTGGTGCGGATGAAAAAACAGGTGGATTCGCATGGCGCATGGCTGGAAGTGGGATGTCGGTCGGTGGATAATGATAAAGTCACGCGCCTGCGTTTGCAGGAAGATCGCATCGCCCGACTACGGGCCAAACTATATAATAAAACAGGAATTCTTATTCTGGTGATCGGACCTGACAGTGAAGATACGGTCAAAGTTACCTCGTTGCTTAAATCCGAAGATTATCAGGTTAAACAGATGAATAGTTTGGATGAGGCGTTAAAAAGCGCTGATCGTCTTCAGGCGCAACTGGCGATTTTCTGCGAAGGATCGGCAATGGCGCGAAATGAAAAATTGCTTCGGGACGCGGTCAGCGGCAATACCCGTTTGGCGCGTCTGGCGATTTTGCAGGATAACAAGGACAGCTTCAAGTTGTTCCAGGCGGGCATTGACGAATGCCTTATGGAAAAACAGGTGGATGAATTTTTGTTCCGGGCGTTGGAAAGGGCGTTGGTGGGGCACATCACTCGGCGGAGTCTGGCCGGACACAGCGGCAACGCCAAGGCCATAGTTATCAGCCAGTACAACACCTGGGTGAATATGTTGAAATTTTACCTGTCCGAATACGGATTTCGTTCGGAAGTAAAACGGGATTATGCGGATATGGAGGCGTTGGATTATACCGATTCCGATCTGATTTTCATGGATTACGATCCGGAAAGCGTGGAAATTTTTGAGCAGGTATGTCAAAAGAGCGGCATTCCTGTCATTGCCTTGTGTGACGATGTTGGCGCCGGTCATCAGGCGATGGTTCAGGGCGGGCATAACTATCTATGCATGCCGCCCGACAAGGAAGATGTCCGCATGATTTTGGAAAGCACCGTCGCGGAAAAAAAGACGGTTGGGGTCAATTGAAGCGTACATTGATTAACCGACGTGATGAAAGCCGTCTATGAGAGATTGTATGGGATGGTTGTTGCTATTTTTAGGTGGGGCGGCTTTGGGTGTGTTGGGTGGTTGGTTGTGGGCGCAGTTTCAACATAGAAATTATATTAACCAAACAGGTCGTCTTTTTGAAGAGCTTACGGAAGTGCTGGAGGAGGCCTTTTACCTGCACGATATGAAGGGGCGGATAATGCGCGTTAGTGCGCCGGCGTGCCGGCAACTGGGCTATAGTGTGGATGAATTGACGCAATTAATGATCTGGGATATCGATATTCGTTTCAATAAACAAGTCGGGTTGGAAATGTGGCAACGAATGGCGCCGGGAATGCCTAAAACCATTTTTGGCGAACATCGAAAGAAAAGCGGCTCCACATTTCCCGTTCAAATCCGTTTGTTGCGCTGTCAGGGAGAAGCCGGTGATTATATTCTTGCCGTAGCGCGAGACATCAGTGAACGCATCAACGCCGATGCGCAACTGGAGCAGGAAGCGGAAAAACTATCGGCGATGATTGCTTCATTACGGGAAGGCGTGATATTGAGCGACACCAGCCATGTGATTATTGAAGTTAATCCGTTTTTTGCGGATTTTGTGGATCAACCCCTGGAAGATATTTTGGGACGCCGATTCTGGCATTTTTTCCCGGAGGAATTAGCCAGAAAATTACGCGCTGCGGCGGATACCTATCGCGAAAAACCGGATCAGGAACCGTGGTTTTTCTCGACGACGCTGCGCAGCGCCCGCCTGGAAATGTCGCTTCAACCGGTGGTGTGTGATGAGCGATATATCGGCTCGCTGATTACGCTCCACGATGTCACCGAACTGGTGCAGGCGCGGGAAACCGCTGAAGAAGCTCGCAACGAAGTGGAATACATCAACGCCCAGTTGCAGGTGAGTATTGAACGGGCCAATTTACTGGCGCAACAGGCCATGGAAGCCAGTCGCACCAAAAGCGAATTCATGGCGGGCATGAGCCACGAAATTCGCACGCCGATGAACGGAATCATCGGATTCAGCCGACTGTTGGCGGATGCGGATCTTTCCGAGGAGCATCGCGAATATGCCGAGATGATACACGCCTCGGCGCAGCATTTACTGCATTTGATTAACGACATTCTGGATTTCTCCCGCATCGAAGCAGGCAAAATGCAGGTGGAATTGACGGATTGTCGATTGGATGACATCGTTACCGCGGCGGCGGGATTGCTGGAGCCGCAGGCGCAGGACAAGGGGATCCACCTGGAGGTGATTTGGGAGTGTTCGGATCGCCGCGTACAGACGGATCCGACACGATTGAAGCAATGCCTGATTAATCTGCTGGGCAACGCAGTGAAATTCACCGACGAAGGATATGTGCGCTTACGAATTCAAAAAGAGCAGCATGATGATGCAGGATGGTATTTACTGCACGTGGAAGACAGCGGCATCGGCATTGAACCTGAGAAACAGGAAATAGTGTTTGAGGCGTTTAAACAAGCTGATGGCAGTACGGTGCGGCGTTTTGGCGGGACAGGTTTGGGATTGACAATTACCCGCGAACTAATAACCATGTTAGGGGGAACGATTCGTCTGGAAAGCGAGTATGGCCAAGGATCTGTGTTTACCTTGTCTTTGCCGCAATATAAAACGGATGTGAACGCGTCCGAACCGCAATCTTCAATATCGTCTTCGGTCAATACGGACCATAAAGAGGTTGATGTAACAGGCGATCACGCGGAAAGACACTTGATTGTTTCTCGTCTGGCCGGTAATCCGGATTTACAGGCTGTGGCGGAGGTGTTTCTGGAGGAGTTGCCGGAATTGCTTCAAAAAGTGCAAGATGCTCTTGACGCGGAAGACTGGCAGCGTATCAATCTTTTGGCCCAGGAAGTTAAAAGCAGCGCCGATGGTGCGGGATTCGATATTCTCGTTGGTCGAATTGCCCGGATTCAGGATGCTGCTGCTCAAAAGGCCATCGATGCCGCCAAGGCCGCAGTGATGGAATTGGAAAATCTCATGCCGCGACTGAGCGCTTGGCCGGTGGAAACTTAAATAAGATTATCTATGTACAGAAGTAGGCGTGCGATACGACAATAATAAAAACGCCAAATACCCATTTCCCGAACATATCAGGTGCAGACTATATATATGGTTACTCTCTTAAAACACTTAAGTATGTAAAAAAGAATGAAATCGAGGTTTTACGCCGGGCTTCCAATGCCGTTCTGGATATATTCGACTTGTTCGGCGGTGAGTAATTTTTCCAGGCGGCAGCCGTGGGTGTACCAGCCATCACCATGATTCTGGCTGCGCACCACCACGGCATTCAGAGTTTGTGCCGGTTGATTAATTGTCCCCGGAAGAGTAATTTGCAAGACGGTGTTGATGCGGAAGGATCGCGAGCTAAGGAAACCAACTCCTGATTGACTCAGGTTGTGCATCATCACTCGCTGAGGCGGCGAAAGGCGATATCCGCCGGCGCTTCCTATCGCGGATCGCACCTGAACCGTCAATCGCATATAGCGCCGTTCAAAACGTCGCAAAGGGCGTTCGATATTTTCGTTGACGGTTAGTGTCGGCTTGATCGGTTGAGTTTCCACTGCATCCACGAGCGCCTGCACGGCGGAAGCGTCGTAAAGTCGGTTGGCCTGAGTTCTCAGGTAATCCAGTGTTTGGGTAACGCTATA
>JAFGBA010000376.1 GCA_016933395.1 Sedimentisphaerales bacterium
GAGTGCTATTTATTGTAATTAAAAGACTTATCACCTTTAGTCTTAAAAAACGTGCATAAAAAACAAGAAGTTACAGGATAGTAGTACATGAAACGATTTTATATACACGGCATTTGGGCAGTCATTCCATGCAGCGTGATTGTTTTTCTCAGCACGCCGCTTAAGGCGAATAACCTTAACGATGTCGCAAAAATCAAATCCCTTGCCAGCAACCGCGCCGGCACTCATGATCCCGCCGGAAACGCCGACAGCCTGAATTCCTTTCCACCCGGGCAGACACATATCATGTTGGATATCGACGGACCAGGGCAGATCAATCACATCTGGATGACCTATGCCGCCTTTGCCGGTCACCGGACATTGCTACGAGACCTTGTGATACGCATGTTCTGGGAAAATTCCGAGACTCCCGCCGTTGAAATTCCCTTGGGTGATTTTTTTGCCTTGGGCCACAGCCGTAACTATAAAGTGAACTCGGCGCCCATCATCGTCGGTGATAATACCCGCGCCCTGAACTGTTATTGGCCCATGCCTTTTTACAAACACGCACGGATCGAAATTTATAATGCGGGTCAACGAGGCATTCGGCGCATCTTCTACAACATCGACTATGAACCTGGCTCCATCGATACTGACCAGGGATTGTTTCATGCCGTGTTTCACCGCAACAAGAACCTTCCCGGCCAAAATCGTTTTAGGTTCGAACCCGATAAAAACTACGTCATTCTGGAGACTCAGGGGCAAGGCCAATATGTCGGCTGCGTTCTGAACGTCGATTCCGATGCCGACGGCTGGTGGGGTGAAGGCGATGAAATCATTTATATTGACGACCACAACCAACCCCGGATTAGCGGCACCGGTTCGGAAGATTATTTCTGTAACGCCTGGGGTTTCAAAAACACGTTCAGCTATGCATATTACGGCGTCCCTTTGATCGAAAAACTGGATAACGGCCGCCAACTCACCACTGCTTATCGCTGGCACATACCCGATCCCGTGCGATTCAACCAATATATCAGAGTCACACTCGAGCCGATTTTTCCTGAAAACGTGACCAACGACTATTCCAGCGCGGCGTTCTGGTACCAACGGGAACCCATCACTACACGCGAACCGTTACCCGCGGACAATCAGGCGCGTTTTAATCTCCCGGCCAAAAACACCACCGGCCGTTACAGCATGGACGGGACGGAACTTGAGCCTGAATTACGCCGGCGCGGCTTGAAGGTGCTGGCGAAAATGACGCCCACCAATGAAATGGACATTCCCCGGGAGGGTTATCTTCGAATAGAACCTGAAGGTAAAATTCTGGCGATTCCCCTGCCTGTCGATGAAGACGGCCGATACAACATCAAGCTGCAACCCTGCCTGACCTTCGAAAACGCCGCCGACCGGTTTATGCTGGGCACCGACAAGAACGACCTGACCGCCTACGATAAACCCGACAATGCGTACGATGCTCCATTCCTCTCTGTCGGACAAGCCGAGTCTCAGAACGGCTTTCTAACGATATATCTCCGGACAGACGCCCCTTTTGGCATTGACGCGCTGCGCTGGCAAAAAATTACCTCGAATACGGACTAATTTTTTTGGTTTTTTGAAAAAAGGAATCTATTGTGAAAAAAACTCCACTCCTCCACGCTTTGATAATCAGCTTATTCATCCTGCCTACGATGATGGCCCGCGGCGACGAACCGCAGAAGGTTACGGATCCGCCGGACACCCTCAATAAAAAAGATACCGGCTATCGCGGCGTATGGTACTACAATGAAAAGCTCAATAATGAATACGTCTATAAGTACAGCGGCGGCCTGGGAACATATTGCGCCAAGCATCGTCCCTTTGCCGTTTACAGTCCGAAAGTAAACAAAACGTTCTTCTGCTACGGCGGCGCTCGCAAGGGTGAAGACATGCAATTGGTGCACATGGTTTCGTACTTCGATCACAATACCGGCATGGTTTCCCGACCAACGATCCTGCTCGATAAACATACCACCGACGCTCATGACAATCCGGTGATCTCAATGGATGATGATGGTTACATCTGGATATTTTCCACCGCCCACGGAACCCGCCCGCCGGCGTTTATTCATCGCAGCGCCAGACCCTACGACATCGACGAATTTGTGCACATCCCCGCCACCCGCGTAACGGACGAAGATGAAACCGTCGAAATGAACAATTTCTCGTACTTTCAACCCTGGTATATCTCTGGCAAGGGATTTATGGCCTTTTTCACACGCTATCATTATCCCGCCGGCCGTACGATATGCTACATGACCAGTCCGGACGGCAAAACCTGGTCCAAATGGAACCGCATTGCCGCGATTCAAAACGGCAGCTACCAAATATCCCTGGCCCAACCGGGTAAAGCAGCGACGATTTTTGATTTTCATCCCACAGATAAGGGCGTGAATTACCGCACCAATCTGTATTATCTCGAAACCACTGACAGTGGAAAAACCTGGCAAACCGCTGATGGGCAAAAGATGCAATTACCCATAACCGAGGTGCAAAATCCCGCCCTGGTGCATGATTATCAAGCGGAGAACCTGCTGGTGTACGTCAAAGATCTTCGCTTCGATGACCAGAATCATCCGATCCTTCTCTATACCACCAGCAAAGGTTTCGAATCCGGCCCGGAAAACGACCCCCGCATCTGGTGGACGGCGCGGTGGACAGGCGAAAAATGGGAGATTCTTCCCGCCATGCGCAGCGGCAATAATTATGATATGGGTCCCTTATATCTCGAACCCGGCGGCATCTGGCGGATCATCGCCCCCACCGAACTCGGGCCGCAACCCTATAATACCGGCGGCGAAATCGCCATGTGGCTGAGCAAGGATAAAGGGCATAACTGGATTAAGATCAAGCAAATGACCTGCAACAGCCTTTGGAACCATAGTTTCGTTCGCCATCCGGTCAACGCCAATCCGGAATTTTACGCCCTCTGGGCGGATGGGCATTCCCGACAGCCATCAGGATCGCATATATATTTCTGCGACATCGAAGGCAACGTCTATCGCCTGCCGCCGGAAATGAAGGCTGATTTCGAAAAACCGCAGTTAATTCCCTGTCAGACCGAGAAAACAAACGAAACAAATTAAATTCTTATCACAATTCATTAAAAACAGAAATATTACCTTTGCATATACTGAAAATATCCGTATATTACATAAGGATTACTTATTTGGAGGATTGATAAGAAGGAATATTGTGTGGAATTATATTTGACACGATGGATATTACGATAATTATTCCGGTCTATAATGAAGAAGCAAAGATTAACAAGGATATAATATCCGCAAACGATCTTCTTGTGCATAATCATCTATCCGGCCAAATCATCGTGGTTGATGACGGCAGCGAAGACGGCACAGTGGAAATAGCACGACAAGCCTCCATTCAGGATGGAAATTCTCTTCTAATAATCCCAAATCAGCAACACCTCGGTAAAGGTTTTGCAATTCGCACGGGCATAAGTCACTCTTTAGGCGACTATGTTATGTTCGCTGACAGCGGCCGGTGTATCCCTTTTGAATCCGCTCTCGTCGGCCTAAAAATGATTAAAGATAACCTGTGCGACATAGCTCATGCTTCCAGAAAATTGCCGCAAAGCATTATAAATAATCCCCAGTCTTTATGGCGCAAAATCACGTCCCGGATTTTCAGAAATTTGATTCTTGCCGGCCTGGTCCCCCGCGAACTTACGGACACCCAGTGCGGTTTCAAGGTATATAAGGGTGATCTCGCCAGAAAGCTTTATACCCAATCCATCTGCAATGGTTTTATGCTGGATGTGGAAATTATTATCAGGGCATTGAAGCAAAATTGCCGCATCAAGGAATTTCCCGTGGAATGGACCTGTGACCCGGACAGTAGATTGTCACTTTTAAAAAATCTACCGACGTTGCGGCGAGAATTAAAAATAGTAAAATCACTAATTAAAAGTAATGGCTAAATTTGCTAGAGATTTCCCCATCGTTCTATTTGACAGGAACCGTGTTTGGCTTCCGTCACTCTAACGGCGCCGTAATTTCCATTTACTTCAAAGAAATTATCCGCCTCTTCTCTATTCATAACAATCAAAGCGGTAGCCAAAGCATCGGCTTCGGCGGCAGACAGGCATGTCACCCAAACCATTTTGGCCGCGGTTATCCTGGTTGAAGTTCTCGGATCGATAATATGCCGTCGCTGTATCGTACCGGAACAGCCCATGGAGTTATTTTCCAGATTGATGGTATCAATAATTTCATTCGATGAAAAAGGGTTCGTTACATTAACCGTCCAACCCGACTGAGAAAAAGAACTCTGCAACGCCCGTGCGGTGCTGGTTCCGCTATGAATAAAGGCATATTCTATGCCCCATTGTTGCAATACATCGATCATCCGATCGATGGCGAAGCCCTTGCCGATGCCTCCCAAATCAATTTTAAGGTTATCGTTGAGGATTTTAACGAAAAAATCTTTTTTATCCAATCTGATGGCTTGAGCAAGGGGAACACATCGATTAAATTGGCGATCTGTTGCAGTTGTATTATTTTCATCCTTTATCAACATGCCTAAATTGACTTCGAAGGCGCCGAAGGTTTTTTCACTGAACAGAAGGGCCTGCTCCAAACACTCATAAGTGATTTGATTCAAACGAATAATATCGTCCCGGGCGCCGGAGTTAATACGGGAAATGTCGCTATTGGGGATAAATCGGCTCAAATCCGCCTCAATTTCATCCAGGAGACGAAAGGCGGTAATGGCGGCCTGCTCGGCATAGGTCATATCCGGATGAGTAATGTAAATCTCGAAAACAGTGGCCATCGCCTCATGGGAAAAAACCTTTGGCTTGTTTTCCGGATCGATACGTGGATCATCGGGTGGTTGAAAGGTTTGATTATACGACATTGGCGGCATATCCTTATCGGCGGGCATTTCCATGCGATCCCACAATTCCTTGGTAATGTATCCTCGTAATTCCACACCCGGCCTGATTTCCAGGTGTTCCTTGAAAAGCGGAACATAAAGCTTCACTTCGCCGACGGGTTGAACCTGGTAAAGGGCAGTAATAATTTCATCCTCAAGCGAAGGGGAAGCTATAGTAATCGTCGCGGGAAAATAATCCTTATTGACCGCATTGAACCAGCCAACGTTCCTAAATTTCCGCAAATACCAAGGTAAAGGCCAGTAATTTTCATCACTGATAACATTGATCCTGACGTTTTCTCCCTCCGTTGACGCAACGGCAGCCGTTTCTATCTGATTGATTATTTTAAAAATATCCGTACTGGTGTGAGCATATACATACGGATTACCTGGATCAGCATAGTATTTAACATCCTGCATATAAGCCTGCCAGGCAAGATGCCCGGCGCCGAAAGTAATCACCATGGTCATCAACGTCAAAAACAGTGGATGATGAATATGGCGATAAAGCCCGACGATGCCCACGCCAGCCATAATTATCAGACCCCACATAAAACCTAACATGCACCACGGTGTTTTGTAGCTAATAAATGAGTAAATCATCATCATAATCAAAGTATATACTGCTATAAATCGAAGCAGTGGATGATGCCTGACCTGGTTGCGCGGATTTAATGTGAAAACAAAGCCCGCCAACGCAAACAACAAAATGAATATCTCACTCCATACCATTCCGTCGGTTGATTTGGAGTATATTAATAACTGAAAATAATAGTACCATGGATGGAAATGAATATGTCGTTGTTGAGCAAAGTCGACATAGTTGCTGAACGTATTTAGAGAATCGAGTATGCCGCGAGGATTGGTAAAAAAGGAGGAATAAAATAACACCGAGACAGCCATGGCCGCCAATAAAACAAACAATATCCCCCATGAAATTATTTTCTTTTGAAGGACCGCTTTAAGGGTCGAACGCCCGTAACAACAACAGGTTATGAAGGCGGCGATTATCATGGCGACGAGGCTGATAATGAACGTTTCCTTGGATGCATGCATCATCCCCAGAAAGACTCCGGCGATTACCGCCCACGGCCATTTTCCCTCGCGCAGATAACAAAACACCATGAAAATAAAGCCCGCCGTGAAGAAAACCAACAGCGTTTCCTGAATATAATATCTGCCGTAAAAAACAAATATCGGTGACACCCCCATCAGCGCCGCGGATATTAACGCTATTATTCGGCCAAGTCCGCTTGCCGCCGTAAAGAAAAGAAGCACAAGAAGAATAGAAGCCGTTGCAGGTACAATTCGCAGCATGGCTTCGGTGGTTTGAGGATAACCGGCCACACCGCAAAACCATGCAGGGATAAGGGAAAGATAGTTGAGCACAGGACCGTGATACTCATGGGGATCATACGTGTAATATCCCCGCTCCAGCAACGTTCCAAACTTGCCGGCGTGAACGGCTTCATCGGGATGCATGGGCCTTAGGGACAGTCCATACAGCCTTAACCCCGCCGCGGCCGCGCCTATCAGCAAAAAAGCCGCTACTAACCAGAAACGCTTCATAAAACAGGTGTGCTGTATATTTTAACCTCACCGAGATAGTTTAGTTTATCACAATTGAATTTTTGCGGATTATCCTGCATCTTTTCGGCATCTAAACCGTTTTCGATTTTTTTGAAGACAAAATTGTCATCCGCAATCGTCGATAAGAATAAAACATAATCATAATCGCCAATACGACGCCGCTATATCGATGGATGTTAACCAGAACTTGATGGATTTCAGAATCGAATGTTTTCAACATACACAGAAAAATTGCGATGGACATAATCAGAGCGGACGTGATTATGCCCCAAAAACATATCTTTTCCGGCATCCTTATGGTTTCATCAGCACCCATTCGATTGCCGAAGGTAAATACATGCCGGTTTGCGGTAAATATAAAGGCGGCGGTGGCCGCTGTAAAAAATACCATTCCCACAATCAGGTGCAGAACCATCAAGTAGCCTGTCATGGCCTCGCCGAAAATCAACCGGTGAAAAAAGGCGCTAATCGCCGTAAGGATAAAAAACAAGCCCGCCGTTAAATAACTTAACGTAACCAGTAACTTTATCCAGCGATTTCGTCCGGGCGGGGCAATGGCGGATTGCTTCCCGCCCCTGAACAGAATAACATCCAGAACCATCAGTAACACGGCTAAAAGCAAACCTATTATGATGCTGATGCGGAACATCAATTCTGCCTTTCTGAAATATCAACCATTTTGAGTATCGCGCCAATCGCCCTGAGGGCAAAGAAAAGCAAAACCAAGGCGACAATTATCATAACAATAACCAGCGCAACTTTAAGCGCCGGCCGGAATGCCAAACCCGTGGCAAAAAAAGATATATATGTCGGGTCAACATCCATGAAATAATTCATGGGTAACGTCTCCGAACGTTCAGCAACCAGAGGAGAATCGACTGGAACTTTAGCATAAAAGAAAGGCGAATCATTTGAATGACATTCTCTGCAATTTTTAGCGCCCCAAGCCTGACGCGCCGGCCTGACATTATGAGCGATGGGCCAGGAACCGGCCTGTGCCATGGCATGCTGACTGGATGTCAAACCGCCCTGCCCACCAAGTTGGTGGACTTTACCTCCGCAAACATAAACTACCGTACTCCCCGGATTTTCCTGTGACAACAAGGCAAGCACACGAATAACCTGTTCATCGGTAAAGTCCGGCCAATCTGCGGTTTCCGGCACCTCTTCAGGATGATAAAGCAAGTGTCCGGCCAGGGTTTTTATTTTTTCGGGGGGGATAAGAGTAATTTCATTCTCAATCATGTACCCCCAATA
>JAFGBA010000377.1 GCA_016933395.1 Sedimentisphaerales bacterium
TTAAGTTTTTGGAGGTTGTATGGCAGAGACCTTGGTATTGAAAGCTTTTCGTCGCGATGGAAGGGGTACGCGAGTCAGTCGGAAGCTGCGTGAGCAGGGACAAGTGCCCGCCATTGTTTATGGTCACCAGACCGAACCGTTGGCGGTAGCGCTGAACTATCACGACCTGGAACTGGAAATCAAACATCACCACCGCTTGTTGGATGTGGAGATGGATGGTAAACCGGAGAAATTGCTGGTTAAGGAAGTGCAGTATAATTATCTGGGAGATAAAATTCTGCATGTTGATCTGACTCGTGTGAATCTCGATGAACGAGTGAAGGTGGATGTATCCATTGAACTTCGCGGAGTGCCGGTGGGAGTGGCGGCGGGCGGCGTATTGGAGCAGGTAACGGCGGAAATCGAAGTTGAATGTGCGGTTACCGCCATTCCTGAAAATATCCGGGTGCAGGTCAACGAGATGAAGGTGGGCGACACCCTGACGGCGGCGAATTTGGTTTTGCCGGAAGGTGTGGTATTGGCTTGCGATCCGACCATGGTCATCGCTACGGTGCGGGTGATGGCGGAAGAACCTGAGGCTGTTGTGGCCACTGAAGGCGAAGAGACCGAACCGGAAGTTATTATTCGTCCGAAGAAGGAAGAGGATGAAGCCGAAGGCGCTACGGCATAAGTCCGGGATGGCGGCATGAAGCTGATTGTCGGACTGGGCAATCCGGGTCGCGATTACGTTCAAAGCCGACATAACGTCGGTTTTGACGTGGTGAATGCTCTGGCGGCGCGTTGGCGTGTGTCGTTGAATCGCCATAAACATCACGCTCTGGCGGGCGAAGGTCAGGTCGGAGCCGAAAAAGTAATGCTGCTTCAACCGCAGACATATATGAATCGCAGCGGCGTGTGCGTATCCGAGGCGGTTGGTTTTTACCGCCTGGCGCCTGCGGATTTGATGGTGATTTTGGATGATATGGCGTTAACCCTGGGCCGATTGCGGTTGCGAGCCAATGGTTCAGCCGGCGGGCATAACGGCCTGGCGGACATTATTGACCGGCTAGGCTACGCTGAATTCAGTCGGTTACGGATCGGCATCGGTTCGGCTCGACCGGGTGATGCGGTGAACCATGTATTGGGTAGATTTAGCGAGGAAGATCGCCAATGGCTGGACAGGAGTTACGCATTGGCGGTCGAAGCGGTTGAGTGTTGGCTGATAAAAGGTATCGCCGAAGCGATGAGTCAGTACAATGGTCCGCCCGCGGAGAGCGGGTCGGATAATAAAGATATAGAAAAGGAACTTTAATGCAATAACGCCCGATGCAAGAAGACGAATAACGGGCTCAAGCAATGCGTATTGACGCAGGAGGTGCTTTTTGGCGGATGTAAAACGAGTATATGAAGGGATGTTTCTGGCGGATGCGGCGACGACGGACTGGGATCGCCTTACGGCGGAGCTTCAAACCATTATGGATCGCTCCGAAGCGGAAATCCTCAGTCTTCGCAAATGGGATGATCGCCGGTTGCAATACGAGATCGGTAAATGTCGCCGGGGATTATATATCCTGGCGTATTTCCGTATGGCGCCATCAAAGGTCGCGTCCATGGAACGTGATGTTCAACTGAACGACACTCTGGTGCGGGCGTTAATTTTAGGCGCTGATGGCGTAAGCGAGGAACAAATGACGGCGGAAACGCCGGCAATGATGCTGGAACGACAGGAGCGGGAAGGCTCCCACCGTCGCGCCGAACGCGCCGCGGTTGCTGTGGCCGCTGATACGAATAACGAGGATGCGGACATAGAAGAAGATGAGGTGCTCGATGAAGGTAATGATGAATCGCCTTCATTTATGGAATAGTGTTTCGAATCGAACGAACGGACGTGTTTGTTTGCCGTCGCCGGCGAAGTTTTTCCAGAGCATAAATCGGGTGAACGGCAAGCACGAAACCGAGGATTGAACCAATGGCAAGTTTTAATAAAATTATCATGCTGGGTAATCTGACGCGGGATCCGCAGTTATCCTATTTACCCAGTCAGACGCCGGTGGTGGATTTCGGCCTAGCGACGAATCGTCGCTGGACAAGTCAGGACGGCACCCAGCGGGAAGAGACCTGCTTTGTGGATTGTCGGGCCTTTGGGCGTATGGCCGAAAACATCAGCAAATATTGCAAAAAAGGACGTTCGTTGCTGGTTGAGGGACGATTGACGTTCGATCAGTGGGAAGCCCAGGACGGCTCCAAGCGGAGCAAACACCGCATAACAGTGGAGACATTTACGTTTGTTGACAGTGGCGGCGGTGGTGGTCGATCAGGCGGTGAACGAAACGCCGCACCGGAGCAGGCCGAAGGCGGCGATGATATTCCTTTTTAAGGTCCGGCCACGGTTCAAGAAGATTATAATACGGTTGTAAATCAATGGTTTAAAAAGTGTTGAGATCTCGCTCGTTGGAAGTTGTTCACGGCGGCGAGTAAAGAAGATGATGGAGGTTACGTTGGCCAAAAAGATGATAAAACGGATCAAACGGGTGCGCGAACAAGCGGAGTGCCGTTTCTGTCGTGACAAGGTGGTGATTGACTATAAAGACGTCGAGTGTTTACAGAAATTGTTGACGCAGCGCGGCAAGATATTTTCTCGCAAACGCAGCGGGAATTGCGCCGCCTGCCAGAGGAAAGTACAGCGAGCGGTGAAACGGGCGCGATATATGGCCCTGCTGCCCTACGTAAGTTAAGGTCCGTAACCCGGTTCTGATGTGGAATATCATATTCCCTTTGGGGTTTATGGATGACAGGGAGTGAGCCTGTGGCCCGCTCAAAGAAACGATAAAAAACTGGCTCCGTCAAAATAGCGTGGAAGTTTATTTTTGGTTCACGACGATGACGTTGATTTTGTCGGTGGCTCTTAAAGGCACTCAAGCCGAGGAGAATAGTTTATGAAGGTTCTCTTGTACGCCGATGTGGAGAAATTAGGTTTTTTTGGCGATGTGGTTGACGTCAAAGACGGATTCGCACGAAACTATCTGTTGCCTTCGGGTTTGGCGGTGTTGCCGTCGGAGTCTAATGTCAAGGCGATAGAAGAAGCTCGCGCTCGTAAAGCGGAAGAACGTCGTTTGGCTCATGAACAGATGGTTACGGCTGCGAAAAAAGTTGACGGCGCCGAAGTTACATTATCGGAACGGGCCAATGAGCAAGGGCATTTGTTTGGTTCTGTTACGGAAGAACATATTGCCGAAGCACTGCGTCAGGCGGGATTCGAGGTACAAGCCAGACAGGTGCGCTTGGAGTCGCATTTACGTCAAGTGGGCGATTATCCGGTGACGTTGCGTTACGCTGAGAACATCACGGTCGCGGTTACGGTGCATATCGCGCCGATCACGGATGGGTCCGATGAGTCCGAAAAATCCAGTCAATCCGCAGGTGAATGAGTCCGCCGACGCCGCTCTGGCGACGCGGGTGCCGCCTCAGTCGCTGGAAGCGGAGATGGGCGTACTCGGCTCGATGCTCATTGATAGTCAATGCATTGCGGAAGTGATTCCGATGCTGCAGGCGGAGAGTTTCTATCGCCAGGAACATCGGACGATTTACCATGCGGTGCTGACATTATACGAGGCGAACAAGCCCGTCGATATCGTGTTGTTGCGCGACGAACTCAAGCGCCAAGGCCAATTGGAACAAATCGGCGGCGTTGATTATCTGGTGCGCGTGGTGGAGAGTGTTCCATCAGCGGCGAACGCCGTTTATTACGCAGGCATTGTGCGCGATAAACACATGTTACGTGAACTTATCACGGCGGCGGGGGAGATTACGCTGCGGGCCTTCGAGGATCGGGGGGATGTGTCCGACACGCTGGACCAGGCGGAACAGCGGGTGTTTGACGTTACCCAGCGAAAGATCGTCGGCCATGCCCGTCCCATCAAGGAGATTATTCATCAGGTTTATGAGTCCATTGATGAGCGGCGTGGTTCGCACATTTACGGTTTGGCGACAGGATTTGATGATCTCAACGGGTTGACGGGCGGATTGCAAAAAAGCGAAATGATTATCGTCGCCGCCCGACCAAGTATGGGAAAAACCGCTCTGGGCTTAAATATCGCCGAACACGTCGGCGCCGATAATAAAATTGCCGCGGCGGTATTTTCACTGGAAATGTCCTCGCAACAGTTAGCCGAGCGCATGCTTTGCGGTCGAGCGCATATTGATGCTCAGAAGATGCGCAAAGGCATGATGAGCGACCATGAAGTGGCCGACATGCACGCCGCGGCGCAAGAGTTATCGGAGGCGCCGATTTTTGTGGATGATTCGCCCGGCCTAACGCCGTTGGAATTACGCGCGAAATGCCGGCGACTCAAGTTGCAGCATGATATTCAACTGGTGGTTGTGGATTATCTCCAGTTGATGTATGTACCGGGCAGTGAATCGCGGCAGCAGGAGGTTTCGACGATTTCGCGCCACATGAAAGCCCTGGCGCGGGAACTGGACGTTCCGGTGATGGTGCTCAGCCAGTTGAATCGTTCGCCGGAAGGCCGGGAGGGCCATCGGCCGCGAATGAGCGATTTACGGGAAAGCGGCGCCATTGAACAGGACGCCGACGTGGTTATCTTGTTGCATCGTGAAGATTATTATCATAACGAACCTGATTATGAAAAAACCAATACCGCGGAAATCATTATCGCCAAACAGCGCAACGGACCAACAGGGCAGGTGGAACTAACCTGGATGAGCCAGTTTACCCGTTTTGAAAATTTATCCCGGGTCGCCACAGGCGAATTTGGCGTTTGATGAATTTCCGGACCTGTCGCCGCAAGGAGATATGTATGACACCACGAACGGATGCACGGATGCAAAGAACTTTTTTCCTAAAAAGCGGCTGGTCAATCTGCGCGGTTTTATGTTTTATTGAAATTTTGACGGTAACGATTTTGTTTGGAGCGGAAGAGGCAAAAGCATTTCCGGAATCATTGCTGATTCGCACCGTTAAGGTAACCGGCCTGACGGCGGTGGAGGAAGCCTATGTTTTGAAACGAGTGCATAGCCGGACCGGCGCCGTATATCAACCGGAATTGGCTAATGAGGATTTGCGCCGCATTATCATCATGCCCGAAATAGCTGCAGCGCGGTTGGAAACCGAGGTTGAAGGGGAGTATATTGATCTGAATTTCATCGTGGAGGAAACCCCGCGCATTGCCGTGGTGAAAGTGGCGGGCAATAAACACATCACCACGGCGGATTTGGCGAAGGTATTAAAATTTAAAGAGGGAGATTTTTTGGACAGGTATCTGGTGCGGCGAGGGGCTATGGATCTGCGGGACCATTATCGCAAGAAAGGTTATTATTATGCGGAAGTGGCTTTGGACGAAGCCTCTTTGAAGGACAAAAACGAAGTGGCGTATATCGTCACCGAAGGACCGAA
>JAFGBA010000378.1 GCA_016933395.1 Sedimentisphaerales bacterium
AACCTTTCCGGTTCCTTCAGGTTCGGGGAGGCTAGCTTTGTCCACTTTTCCTGTTGCCCCATAAATATCCTAACACAGGTTTTGATGAATTTCCAGCCGAATATCACTCATATTGAAGGCTTTTGTATATCGAATTATCGCCTTCCGGCGGCATACCCAAATTGAGGCAAATCCGGGACCAACGCCGATCGCTCATAAACACAAGCCATTATATATCAATCGCTTAAACAAAAAGCAAGAGCCTTTGACTTGGGCTATATATGATACTTAACCATCAGTCTGGGAAAAAGAGATAAGGGAAAGGAAAATTGTTGACGTTATTGTGGGCGGCCCTGAAGACGGGCAACTTCCTGGCGGGCCTGGGAAAGGGTCAAACCCGCACGCCGAAGCGTTTTTTCGGCTACACAGTCGGTTTCCCGTAAAAGACCCAGAAGAAGATATTCGGTGCCGACTTTTTTCTGACGAACGAGTTCGGCCTCCTCTATCGCATTGGCAATGACCTGTTTAAAGTGTGGCGAACCCGGTAACCGGCCTAAAACCCAAGTATCATCCGAACCGCTACGGGTTAACTGCTGTATCGATTCCTGAAGCAATTCCAGGGTAATTCCGGCATTTTGCAGCACTTGCGCGCCAAGACCCAGGCCATGTTCCATAATTCCCAATAAAACATGCTCGGTGCCGACATAATCCAGCCGGTCCCGCCGGGCTATTTCTTCGGCGAGTTTGAGCACTTCCTTGGCGGTTTCCGACAAGTGTTGATACAAAACAACCTCCAATTTATGGTCAAAGGGTTGTTTAAGGGGCGACTTTTAAAGCCTTATAAATTTCCGCCATTAACTGGTCCACCTTAAACGGCTTATAAAGAACGGCGGATAATCCTTCCTTGTTGGCGCGGACGATAGAGTGATTGGGATCATAGCCGAACCCGGTCATAAGAATAACGGGAATGTCGTGGTTCGCATTACGAGCCGCGGCAAAAATTTCATAACCCGTGGCGTGGGGTAGTTTTATATCAGAAAGCACCAGGTCATATTTCTGTTGGGCCAACAAGGCCAGCGCCTCACGTCCATCCTGGGCGGTATCCACTACTGCACCGTATTTTATCATCACATCCGCGATGGTGCGGCGAATAAACTGTTCATCATCGACCGCCAATATTTTTTTGCCCTCTAAGGCAGTCTTAACCGAAGGCTCCATGCCATCGGAGGTTCCTAAAATCCCCTGCTTGGGAGCGGACCGCACGTCCTTAACAATGGTTTTGGCTTCGGCAACACGGTCTATAATGTCCTGCAACCGATGGCGCAAGTCATCATGACCGATATATTCCTCCATTAATAAAGACACTTCCGTAAGTATTTGGCTGAGCGGCTCGTTAATGCGTTCATGAAGGTTTTCGGCGGCCTGATCCGTGGTTTTATACCGTTCCACCACCAGAAGATTGAGGATATTTAACGTCAGAGCAATGTAGCGGCCAAAAATTTCCGCCACCTGCCGGTCATCTTCGCTGAAGGCCATTTCATGATGGCTTTCAACGTTCATGGTGCCGATGATATGATCGTGAAGGCGTAATGGCACGGTCAAACTGGAACGAGCGCCGTCCAAACCGCGCAAATAATGTTCATCCGTTTCCGGCTTATTGCAAATATAGCTCCGCCCTGTAGCCGCAACGTAGCCGGTGATGCCATTATTATGAATATTAGCGAAAATTTCCGTGCGCTCGTCCCCCTCCAGCCCCACACCGAAAAGAACCTCTAACTGGTTAGTCTTACGGTTGAGTAAACGAACCACAAAATGGTCGAAATGAAGCAAATCACGGGCGTAACGAATAATTTTATCCTGCAGCAGGCGAATACGCTGTTCAACATTCATATTGGCCAGAGATTCGGCATCGAGACGAACCAGTTCCCGCCCGGCCTGATCGATGGCGTTAATACGCTGTTGAAGACGCCGGCTGGCTGTCTCCTCCCATATCACGGTAGCCACCTGGGTCATTTTGCCTTGCGCCCCGAGCATTGGCGCAACGATCATTTCGAAATATCGGTCGTTGGCATCATCCACAAAGGAATAACGACGGGGGCGAACCTGTTGAGTATCCAAGTTGGGTTGATGAAGGAATAAATCCCGAAAAGAATCATATCCCTGGCGACTGCGCAGAGCAACGCCTTGTCGGACATCCTCGCTGAAATCAGCCATTTTACGATTCGCCCACAGAACCACCCCTTCGCCATCCACCAGACAAACCCCCTCACCGATGGTATTGAGAATGGCGACCGCTTGCTGGCTAACAGCGGCCCGTTCCAAAGGCAGGAAATCACCCGTCCGACTGACGACCATGTCAAATTGGTCCTCTCGAAGCAGAAGCAATGCCTGTTCGAGACTGTCGGCCGTATGCACCTCAAAAGCCTCATCCAACAATCTTAGGATATCACCTTCAGGCGCATGGGGGCCTTGTAACACTAACACTTTACGTTGACCAGTCTTATGTTCCATGACGGCCTATCACTCATACTCTCAGCCTACCGCCTGGAGCCCTCCGATAGGGCCTGGGGCATCTGAAAGCTCAAATAATGTTAGTGATGTTATTATGAAAAACAAATATCGAATTTCTACGATATTTGAAAAATCCACACTAGTAGGGAGCCTATGAACGAATTAGCCCGGCCGGGGAATGTATCCCGGTCGGGCATGCTCTTCTCAATACCTCCCAAGCTAATTTTTGCTAATTCATATAACAACTGCTAGATTACAGGATTTTATTGCTCCCTTATATTGATCCCCGAGGGTGCGATTCCTCATACACCTCTTTCATCCGACTGGTTGTCAGGTGCGTATATACCTGGGTAGTGCTAAGCGACTGATGTCCCAGAAGCTCCTGCACCACTCGTAAATCCGCTCCATTATTGAGCATGTGGGTGGCAAATGTGTGCCGAAGCGTATGTGGACTAATGCGGGGGTCCAAACCCGCCTGCGTCAAATATTTATCAAGTTTGCGACGAACCGAACGGGTGCTGAGACGCTGGCCGTGCTTATTGACGAATAAGGCCTGCTGATCGAAGCGTGCTTTACGAGGATCGGCATCACGATAGGTCAAATATCGCTGGATGGCTTGCAAGGCGCCGGCGCCAACGGGGGTAAGCCGCTCCTTTTTGCCTTTGCCGCGCACATGAAGCACCTCTCCAAGAAAATCCACGTCACCAAGATTCAGCGCCACCAGTTCGCTTACCCTTAATCCGCTGCTATAAAGAGTTTCCAAAATAGCCCGATCACGTGCGCCAAGCATGTCAGTGGTGTCAGGGCAATTGAGGAGCACGTTTATCTGTTCGAGACTTAGGAACCGAGGCAGCGTTTTTTCCTGCTTGGGGGTACGGATAGCCGCCACCGGGCTGGTCTCAATATGACCTCGGCGCACCAGGAATTTATAAAAGCTGCGCAGGGTGGCTAACTTTCTGGCGGACGTAGCCTTGGAATACTGCTGTTCGTGCAAATAAGCCATAAAGGCGCGGATGATATTGACATCGGCACGAATTATTTGCGTGCTCATATCCACCGCCACTGCGGTAGCGGCGTTATGATGGGATTGATCAAAACCTGCGTCAGAAGACGAGGCGTTCTCCTGGGTATTCTGGGCCAGCCATTGGGTGTATTGCTGCAAATCAGCATTATAACACTTGGCGGTATGACCGGAAAAATGCCGCTCATAGCTGAGATATTCCAGAAACTCACGTACGATATTGGGATGCTCCAGCATGATTCTGCCATCTCACGGCGAAAGGTTTTAAGTTTTTGGAAACACAAGGCTTCCGCTATAAATCGTTCGCACCGCGGATAGGGGTCGAATCCGCCATACGAAACACCATAATATCACCTGGAGGAGGGTCGGCGGGATGCGCTTCCGAGGGCGTTGCGCACCAAGCCGCGTCCAACCCGGTGATCAAATTGTCGTGCCGACCGGCTAAGGCGCCGAAGATTCATTGGCTTGCCGCCGCGCGTCCTGGAGCGGGCATAACAGCCGGTCGGCTTCATCCACCAGATGCTTGCTAAGCTGGAAACTCAGCACAGCCGCATCAAACCAATCAAATTTATTGGCCTTGTCGTTGGCCATGTGGATAAAGGCATCAAGTACTTGTTCTTCGCTACCGGGTTCGTAGCGAAATACAAAACGGTCCTCTCCTTTCACCAATAACAACTCTTTGGACTCGGTCATCCGAATATCCTTCTTTTTCTCACTTTCACGGTTGATGAATGCGGCGGTTTTCCTGGGCCAGCAATTCACCAATCATTTCATGGGCGACAAACCGCAGATAATTACGTCGCGTAGCCTGTTTGCGCCATTGCATTGGGGTGGCGTCGCCGCCACGTTCCCGGCTATAGGCTTTAAGACGACCAATCACATCATCCCTGCCGGCGTCATAAATTCGCACCACCATCGCCTGGGGTTTGAGCGGATGCGTATCACCCAGGCTGAATGGCGTCGGCATCCGGGAAAAATCCCAGGGTTGCGGTGGTGGTTGTGGTTTTTCTTCCGCAACTTCGGTTTTTTCGGGCTGCACTCTGCCATACAACTGAACCGCCATGCCCATTATCGGAGGCCAATAGGGATCATAACGAGTGACCGCACCGACAATGACGCCATCGACATCCAAGTGATCGGCCAGCCTGACGGCGTCATCGGGGCTTCGAACGGCGGGCATGTGCAACTCATCCATGGCCGCCAACACCCGATTCACCGGCACCACCTCCAAGCCGGGCACCTGCTGCAATTCCGTGTAAAACTCATCGGTAACCACCACGGTGTCCAAAGCATCACTGCCGGACTGATTCATAAAGACGGTGACCGCCAGGCTGCGGGGTTCGTTATAGGGACTGACGTAAAGCCATTCCCTGGTGTCGACTTTAGGACCGGGGTTACAGCCCAAAAGCCCTGCGAACACTACAGCCTGCCCCATCAGCAGCAGACGTCGGCGAATGTCGTGATTCATCAGGTTTGTCGCTATTTACTTGTCTAAAAAGCACTTATACCAAAGATTAATTCGCCAGAACCGGTCCCTGTGGATGTTTGCTCAAATCCACCGGGCTGGTGGCGGCGAAATCAACCTGCAAAGGTTTTGCTGACCAGATATTGTCAATACCTTTACGATCAGAACAGAAATAGATACGGCCGTCAGGCGCCCAGCAAGGCGCGAAATTAGCGGCGTCGCCTTGGGTTAGACGCAAACTATTACGACCGTCAAGGTCCACTATCCAGATATCCTCTCCACTCATTCCGGGCATAACCTCGGGGGCATCCTTTTCATAGATATTGCGTGTGACCGTGCTATAAGCGATCTTTTTCCCGTCTGGATGCCATGTTGGACAAATACAGGCGTGATTTATACTTGTGGCGATTTCGGTGGGAAATTTCGCCTCGCCGTCGATCATATCCACTGTCCATATACTAAACCACTGGCTGCCGCGATAACGGGCCATTTGGTAAGCGATTTTGGGGATGCTGGCATTGGGACACCATTCGGGAAATACGCCGTAACCAATCCACTTTTTGATGCTTGGGGTATCGACATTGACAATCCACAATTCCCACTGATTACTGCGTCCGCCGAGGGAACAATAAACGATCTGCTTACCATCGGGTGACCAGGAGGGGTGAATATCGTTACTGGCGCCATCGGTCAGACGAACGGGATTAGAGCCATCAACGCTGATAACCCAGATGTCCCAGTTACCGGTACGGTTGGAGGCATAAGCAACTTTATCGCCCAAAGGCGAAAAACAGGGCTGAATTTCACTGGCAGGGTCGCTTGTGAGGCGGGTAGCGGTGGAACCGCTTACCTGTTTCACATATAGATCAGGATTGGGGGCATGGCGTAGGGAACTGAAAACAATCCATTTCCCATCACCGCTGATATCCGGGTCGTAATCACCACCTTCTTCGCAAAAGCTATGTTGAACCAGCGAACTAAAGGGGGTGGAGGTAAAACCAACGGGTTGCCAGGCATCCAGATTGCCGTACAGGTTGGTTTCCACGACCGGGCTTTGCGGGGGGGTATTTAACCAGCCCGAACATCCTACCAGCAGGAATATCGCCAGAAAGGCGGTTGCAAAAGCTAATGATCGCGGCAGCAATGTCGACTCCCCGGAAAAGACGCCCTGGGGCATATTTTCGTGGTTGCTTCCC
>JAFGBA010000379.1 GCA_016933395.1 Sedimentisphaerales bacterium
CTGGTGCATTACGGCAACGATGAGGGCGGCCGTTGGCTGGCGGATTTCGGTACGGGGCGTGAATACTCCGACCGCACGGCGGAAATGATTGACATTGAGGTTAAAGCCCTGATGGACGAAGCCTATCAAAACGTTAAGCAGATACTGCTCAACCATAAGCGGCCGATGGAAGACCTCAAGGATGCTTTGATTAAATACGAAACCCTCGACGGTGACGAAGTGAAGCAGATTCTCGAAGGCAAGCCGTTAACCAAACCCACGGTAGGCGACCTGCTCGAAGCCGAGCGTCGTAAAGAAAAATTATACGAGAATGAGAAAAAAGCGACATCCGACCCCGACGCCGAAACGGATTTTTCCGGCCCAATACCCCATCCGGAATTAGGCTAACCATTGTAAATAAACCGTCCATTGCTACACTCATGGGACATGAAACTTAAGACGTTTCTGCAACAAATTACCGGCCGGACCAAAGCGTTTTATACTCGTGATGCGCTGGCGGGTAAAGGTTATGACATCGGCGAGCATACGTATGGCCGCCCCCGCGTGCACGCCTGGGGAGAGGAAAAGGCCACGCTGAAAATCGGGCGGTTCTGCTCCATCGCCCGGCATGTGAGCATCCTACTCGGCGGCAATCATCACGCCGGCCGGATAAGCACGTATCCCTTCGGAAAATTCCCCGATCGTTGGCCCGGTGCAGCGGCATCAGGCGATATATCCTATAGTAAAGGCGACGTCATTATCGGCAATGATGTCTGGATTGGCGAGGGAGCGGTGATTCTTTCCGGCGTAACCGTCGCTGATGGTGCGGTCATTGGGGCGCATGCCGTAGTGACCAAGGATGTCGAACCTTACGCCATCGTTGCCGGCAACCCGGCCCGTGTTATCCGCAAACGCTTCGATGACAACACCATCGCTCGCTTGCTGGAAGTAAAATGGTGGGACTGGCCGGAAGAAAAAATCACCCGCTATGCGGATTTGCTCAGCAGTGAGAGATTGGATGAGTTTTTCACCCGAATCGAAGCCGAACAGGTTTAATTCTTTTTACGTGCATGCACAACCAAAATCGGCCCGGTTCCCCTTAAACGCTCGATCATATCCACCATCATGCACAACCGTTTGGAGCGCCCCAGCAATTCGGCCTGGCGGTCGTTCTTTTCGCGGGCAATATAATTCATGGTATTTTGAATGGTTTGACCATATTTAGGATATACCCGGCGTTCCACGAAAAAGCCGTTCTTTTCCAGTACGGCCTCCAAGGTCGCGGAAGTGAAATGCCAGATATGCCGCGGCAATTCCATGCCGAACCACAGGGCTTTATACCGGCGGGCGCACCAGGAATCGAAATTGGGAACGGCCAATACCAAAAGGCCTTCATCGGTAAGGACATGACGTATCTGCATGAGTGTTTGTGTGGGACTTGGAACATGTTCGAGCACGTGCCAGAGCGTCACTACATCGAAGCTTTTCGGCTCATACAATTTTTCCACATTTACCCCCTGGCGAACATCAAGATCCTGCTCGCGGCATACATTTACGGCGCGTTCGGAAAAATCCATCCCCTGTACTCTCCAGCCAAATTGCCTCATACGCAATAAATACGCCCCGCCGCCGCAACCCACATCAAGCAGCCGACCCTCGCCATGCCAGGGAAATACATCAAAATTCCGCCAAAGCATCCGTGACCAGATAAACACCGGCCAACTAAATATTTTCCCTAATAACGTCGGAGTCACATCCGCGGGATAATCCCAATGATGTCGCCACGCCCAGCGAAACAGGCGATGTTTGGTTTTTATTTTTGTGCGTTTTTTCGGACGATAGGGGCTGTAATTATAGGGATACACCCGTCCTAGTTCTTCGAGCGACGGCCGAGGATTTACCCGCACCAACCCGCACTTTTTACAGCGCACCACCGGCCATTGTCCCGGCACGCCATGCAGCAGATCCCGCCCGATAAATACTTCATCGGCGTCCGTTTCACCGCAAAGGTCGCAAGCAACCGTTTCTACATGCATATCGGTTGTGGTCATGGACAAAACCTGTAATCAAGCGAGAATTTTCCCCTGGATGATTTTTCGCTGGCGTTTGCTGGGGCGGAAGAACGGCCGACCGGGTAACAGCATATAAAGGTTGTATAGCAAGCGAGACAAACGCACCGGCCGCAAACCTGCCATCCGAAGGATATCCTCCGTGCGGTCTTCCTTCCGCATAATTTCCTGCTCCACGCGGGCGACGCGTTTTTTGCGTCGGCTCATACCGCGATAATGAACCACCAGTTCCGGCTCGCGCGGCAGGATTTTATAAATATAGCCCGCTTTGAAGGCGCGAGCGGCATAGTCAATGTCGGCGCCGTTCCAGGGATATTTTTCGCTGTCAAGCAGGCCGATTTTTTCAGTAAGGGTGCGTTTGATGAGCATACACTGTCCATCGACGCCGCCAAAGGTGGGCCAGACGGGCGTGCGTGCCCGGGCGTTGCCGGCCAGGCCGATGCGGTCATCGCTCTCAATAAGGTTCACGATCCGCTGCAGCCAGTCGGCGCGGCGAATCTCCATGTCGGAATTGAGCAGCAGGTAATGCGTTACATCCTCAGAAGCCGCTCTGACGCCGACGTTGTTGCCGCCCGCCCAGAGCAGATTTTCCTCATTGAGAATCAGCTTAATGCCATCCTGTTTCCGTAAATAATCCCGCAGCGGTTCCTCCGAACCGTTATCCACCACGATGATTTCATGCGGCATGGTGGAATAATGCCGCACCGAATCAAGGCAGAGTTTGACGAACTCATCGGCGTTATAAGTAACGATGATGATGGCGACTTTGGTGTCGGCGTCAGAAGCGAAATGGGCCATAATGATTATAAATTTCCGGATAAACGCTGTTGAGCGGCGGCGATAAGACATCCAAGGTCATCGGAAAACTGTTCAGCGGCCTCGCGGCGCAGATGGCTGCCGTCATAACTGGCATAAGCCGTGAGATTCACCGCCAGCCAGACGCCTCCGGCCTCTTTAAAGGACCGCACGAAACCGGCTTCGTCAAAACCGCCGGCGGTATTTTCCAGTTCAATCATCTGGTCGCACGCGGGCATGCGAAAAGCGTACACCGTCACGCCCGCCCGGCTCCAGCTTCGTACTTGCTCGAGCAGATGAGCCACCACCTCCGGATCAACGCGATGGGTGGCGAAAATTTTCTCATAGGCGCGAACTTCACGATGGCTTTCCGGTGTGCGATCCGACGCCACCCAGCCGTCGGGAAAATATTCCCGAAGTGAATGCGATGACTTTACGCCGGGACATAGCCCAAACCAAGCATCGCGAAAAGACATCGGCTCAAAAAAATCCACCATGGCCGAAAGCCGCAAGGTGCAAAAACGCTCAAATCGGGACATATCCCGTGCTTCAACAAACTGATTGATATGAGAGGCGTTAAGCGTGAGTGAATGCGGCGTCACCGCCAGCAACACCGCCCGATGCGACGATTGGGGATCAAGCACTTCGTTGGCCGCCTGAAAATATTCCGGATTGAAACCGTTGCCATTAAATCCA
>JAFGBA010000380.1 GCA_016933395.1 Sedimentisphaerales bacterium
ATGACGATCAGCAGCCCGCCGCAATAAACGATTATCCCTGGTTTAGGGGCTGAAAAATGAATGTAATAAAACTGGATTGCAGTCAATGAATTTTTCCGACTTTTTTGCATTATGACAGAGCCTTTTTTATTTTGGGCTCAGTTTGTAGAGAATAATCGCGTCGGTCAAAGAACCACTTTACAAGTCCGGCAGTGCGTTGACTAATTCGCGGAAGGTTTGGCCGCGGTGTTCGAAGTTGCGGAACATGTCGTAGCTGGCGCAGGCGGGGGAGAGAATGACGGCGTCGCCGGGTTGAGCGGCGTGGGCGGCGTCGGTGACGGCCTGGGCGAAAGTATCAACAAGGATGCAGGTCGGAGCGATTGACGCCAGCCGCGTTTTCGCCTGTTCGATGGCCTGATGCAGTTGCGCCCGCACCTGACCCAGCAGCACCGTCGCGCGGACATTGGTGCGGACGAGGTGGTCGGCGAGTGCGTCGAAGGATAGATGCTTGTCGTAGCCGCCGAGGATGAACACTTTCGGCTCGGGGAAGGCGTCGGCGGCGACCATGACGCTTTCGGGCGTGGTGGCGATGGAATCGTTGAAGAACCGCACGCCGTGCCACTGCCGCACGAATTCCAGCCGATGCGGCAGGCCCGCGAACGCACACAGCACCGCTTCGGCCGCGGCGCGATCCACGCCGAACCACTCGGCCACGCGCATGGCGGCGCAGGCGTTCACCTGATTGTGTCGGCCGGGAACCTTCAGCGGCAATTCCCGATACAATCCATCGCCGAACCAGGATATTTTTGCTTTGGTCAACTTGGCCCACGCGCCCACTTCTGCGTCGTCGCGGTTGAGCACGGCAAGCTCAGCCGGCGTTTGATGGGCGATGATAACCTGCTTGGCCTTGATATAGTTTTCCATCGTGCCGTGGCGGTCAAGGTGATTGGGGGCGATGTTAGTCACGACCGCGACGTGCGGGCTTTTCGCCAGCGGGACGAGGTCTTCGAGTTGAAAGCTGCTTAGTTCCAGCACCGCGATATCGTCAGCGGCGATTTCATCGATGCGGCACAGCAGGTTCTCCCGGCCGATATTGCCCCCGAGCCAGACTTTGCCATAGGTCCGCCCGCCTTTGCCGCCGGCGCCCGCTTCCAAAACGGCCGCGGTCATGGCGGTGGTGGTGCTTTTGCCGTTGCTGCCGGTAATACCCACCAACGTGGCGGGGCAATATTGGAAAAACAGCGTCATCTCCGCCGTGAGTTGTGCCCCGGCCGCGCGGGCGATTTGCAGATACGGATTTTCGGCAGGTACGGCCGGATTGACGACGACGACATCGGCCGCGCGAAAATCTTCTTCCGCATGGCCGCCGAGATGAAAGGTGATATCCAATCCTTTCAATTGGGCGATACTGTCGGTGAGTTGCTCGGCGGTCGCCTTATCAGTAACGGTGACCTTCGCCCTGCACCGCGCCAGGAACCGCGCCGCGCCCACGCCGCCGCCGAAACGGCCCAGGCCCATCACCAGCGCTTGCTTATTAGCAAAATCCTGAATGGGTAATTGCATAGTTTGTTATTCAAAAGTGTCATGCCCGACTCTGATCGGGCATCTGTTAGCCCCTGACGAAAGTCAGGGGTCTTTTACCCCCGACTATCGTCGGGGGCTAAGCCCACAACGTCAGTTGTGGGTCATACGCCCTGTGCGTTCTCATGCGTTGTGTCCATCCGACCCCCGACTCTCGTCGGGGGCTACTTTAAATCCGCCTTCATGTCGGCCAGGGCCTGACGGACACATTTTTTCCAGTCGGCGCCAAACTTTTTGGCGTATTCGGGTCGCTGATGGGCGCAGATAATCGACCGCGAGGCATTCACCAAAACACCTGTACCGTCTTCACGCGCTCCCGCCAGGCAATCGGCCGCGGTCGCACCCTGGGCGCCATAGCCGGGCACGAGGAAAATCGTCTGCGGATACGCCTGTCGCAGTTGCCGCGCCTGTTCACCGGCCGTACCGCCGACGACCATGCCGATATCGCTCAGGCCGCAGTCGCCGATGGCGTTCTTATCCGCACCGATGCGGGCGGTCTGTTCGGCGAGACGCTGGGAAAAGGTTTTACCTTCGGTGTCTGGGCGGTCCTGTAGTTCGCCCGCCGATGGATTACTCGCCCGCACCCACACGAAAATGCCCCGGCCGTTAGCCACCGCACTTTTCGCGAATGGTTCAATACCATCCGTACCGGCAAAACCATTAATGGTAATGGCGTCAGGAATGCCTATGCCTGCAAGGGTTTTCCCTGGTGTCTGCACATGTCCGACGGCATAGGCCGTAGCCGTAGAACCGATATCGCCCCGTTTGACATCGCCGATGACCAGCAGGCCCAACTTTTGTGCCTGGGCAACCAGTTCATAATAGGTCCGGACGCCCCACCAGTAAAATTGCTCGAAGAAGGCAATGTTGAGTTTCACGCCCGCCGCCTGCCCCGCCGCCAGTTGTATTAACTCACTACAAAAACCTTGAATTACCTTGGCTGCGGCTTCCGGCCCAAGCTCCGCCGTTGTCTTGCTCGGTCGAACCGACTCCGGCAACCGCTCCCATACGGGATCAATGCCCACCACCGCACAGCTTCCGCACGTATTCACCGCCGTCATCAATCGGTCTGAAAAATGCTGCATTTTTAAACGCCTGTTCTAAAAATATTTGCATGGATAAGAGAACCGGTTTACCAAACTTATAATAACACTATCTAACTTATCAATACACGGCTAAAAAACAAGCGGCTGGTTAATAAAGAAACTTTTCGTTTTCTTTCAAGTTATTTTGCCCTCTGTCCGATTTAATATACAGGATGAGTGGTCGGGGCTGCTGTAAGTGGCATCTCATCCTATCATTAGAGATGCATATGAGTGCATCTCTACGCGCTCGCCTTGAATATTGGCAATAATTTCACATTAAACCGTGATTATTTCGCAGATAAACCATATGGTTTATATGTTAACATTGTTTCATGTTCATTGGTTAAGATTCTGTGAAGATGTGCCTATATTCAGAGTGGTTTTGCGAGGAATTGACCCAATAGAATATAAGCGTAAAAAAACGTTTGTTCATCACATAAGTGTGAACAAACGTTTGCCCCCCTCGTCGATAACGTGAGTTGATTTAGTTATCCGGCTTGCCGAATTTATTATTTTCCGTCGAGGACGGTGACGACGTCACTGCCTTGGAAACTCGAACCATCCTTGAATTTACCGGTCACGGTCATGGTCACCTCGCCCGGCTGCAATAACGGCAGTACATCATCACAGAGGAATTTGACCGTCAGTTTATTATTCGCCTCTTCGTCGATATCCATCTTATCAGCGGGGACAACATCCAGCAAACGGATAGTAGGCTGATCGACGTCTCCGAAAATCTTACCTTCCGGCAACGTGATGTGGGCCGAGAACCATTTGCCTGAGGCCTTGGGATTAATGGTTTGTGCCGTAAATTTCAGCGTGATGTCAAAGACTTCATACTGTTCGAGCGGCCGCCACAATACGGCTACGCTTTGCCCTTCGGTGTACGCTGCTCCGACAATGACGCCGTCGCTATTGACGCCATAGGCATAGGATTGTTCATAATCATCGCCCAGCAGGCCATGAAGGTCGATGGCGCTGTCCGCCGTGCCGTTCCACGCCAGGGCGTGATTGCGCCAGCCGGTATTGGCGCCGACGCCATACCCAACCTGCACATCGCCCGCGGTGTCCATGGCCTGGGAGAAGAAAAATTCTGCCGGATGCAAATCCACCACCGATTCGGCCGTGCCTTGCCACAAAAGTGCATGGAAGGCCCCACCCGACGCCGTATACATACCATAACCTACCTGATTGTCGGAGTCCGCGCCGCGCGCCCAGGAGGATGAATATCCCGCCGGGTGCAAATCCACCACCGAAGCCGCCGTTCCCCGCCACAATAAGGCGTGACTCTGGTAATCCGACCCGGTGCCGCTGCCTACCTGCACATCGCCGCATACGCCGTAAGCGATGGAATAGGAAAAGCCCACCGGGTGTAAGTCAACCCGGCTGTCGGGTGTGGAGAACCATAAGAGGGCATGTTCCTGATTACCCGTAGCGGAGCCGTAGCCAACGCCGACCTGGCGATCCTGCCAGATGCCGTAAGCCGCCGAACTATCAAGGCCGTTGCCGTGAAGGTCGATAACCAATCCGCCCGAACGCCACGCCAGGGCATGGTAATTGCTGTTGTTTATCGGCGAACCATAGCCGACCAGCATATCGTCATTGATTCCTCCTACAGTGACGTCTTCATATAACACCGGGGTGACGTCCACCGCGCTTTGCGGCGAAGCGTTCCATACGAGAATATGCTGACTCGTCAGATCACCGGGTATCGCTGATCCTGCCTGATGAGGTCCGCTTACATCGTAAGCCACGGATTGTGCATAGGTTTCGTCATGCAGAATAACGACTTCATACGTTCCTGGTTCGCCCCAGGTCCATACGGAACCGGCGAGCATGATCGCGATGATAAGGTAAAACCTGTTCATATGCATTCTCCCATTTTGGGATGCTACGTTTATATCAGGTTAGAGTTCCACGTATTGATCCGAATTACGCTCGAAAATAATCTTCGAGCTTACCCCTGACGGCAGCAGGCGGCTGGGGTCGGGCTGAATATTGATTGTGCCATCCAGCATCGGCACCGTGCCTTCCCAGTCGTCCGCATAGCCGACGTTGGTGGCGTGGAAAGTTTCACTGAGTGTGGATGTGTCATACATCGAAACAATCGAACCATCGACGTTGACGTTGCCGCGTACGTCCACCACGCCGCCCACCACCAGGCCGGTAACGCCTTCGGTGGTGTCGGTGCCGTTGGTATTGCCGAAATTGACGTTGAAATTGGGCGCTAACACGGTGGTTTCATACGTGATGCCGTGATTGAAAACCGTGTGGCCGGTGAAATACAAGGTATTGAGTTTCCAGAAAAAGCTTGAATCCGGAGGTACACCGGTAATCACCGGGCCGTTAAAGGTGCAATTTTCAAAGCGAATGTTATTAGTGCCGTTGCCGCTTACATCGATAAACGTAACACCGTTGAAGGTGCAGTTACGGAATAAGGCATTGCGGCCGGCGGCGACCTTAAGACTGTCGTTATAGATTTTCGCTTCATAGACATGGCGATTGAACAGAATGCTGCTTGCATTAAGCGGCTGGAAATAACCCAGGGGCCCGTGCGGAAAATATTCCGGCTGGGTGATGCCGCTGGCGGGCAGGTTTTTAAGCTTGTCACCCAGTTCCTCAAGCAGGTAGGAACTGTCGAAATCCGGGACATCAAAGTCCGGCTGGTCGTATTCGATGCCTTCGTTGGCTCCTTCTATAAGCTCGGCGGGGAATTCATCCTCGCTTAGCGTTGTGCCAAGCGTGCCGTTGACGGTGGATTCCGGTGACAAAATCAGCGGCGGCGACGTCGCGACATTTTCCCAGGTGCTTAAAATATCGCCGTTGATGGTGCTGTCGCCGTTGATATAAACCGGGCTTTTGCTGGCCACCGCGTATTTCAGCAGCGAATTGTCTTTTTTAATGGTATAGCTGATGACGACGGTTCGCGTCACCTCGCTGTCTGATCCGGTGCTGCGCACCAGAATGGTATGCGGATCGGCTAAATCCTGTTCAAAAACAAGTTTGATGCGGGCGATGTTCTGGTTGTCGAAAATTACCGTCGGCAGGGTCAAAGATGCTTGTGTTTCACTGCTTTGGTAAACGACGGTTCCCCCGCCCAACACCGGTGAAAGGTCCAGATTGGTTTGCACGAACGTGGCAAAATTTGTAAACGTATCCTCGGCTTCTGATTCGGAAACGGTATTAATAAACGTTTTGGTGGCTTCGTCCTGAATATAGGTGGTGAAAATACTGTGGGCGTAGGCCAGGCCGCTCTGGGCGGCGGCGTGGGCGGTGCTGACCTGCTGGTGGCTGTTTGAGACCTGGACGTTGAGGTTGCTGATGGAAACGAATGATGTCGCCAGCACCGCGAAAAGACAGACGAAAAAAATCGCCAATACCGAACTGCCTCCGCGATCGCGAATTCGAGACGTTTTCAAAACGTGCTCCTTTCGGGATGGGATTTCAATGTTACTGGTTGACGCCGGCGTTTTAGGTTCGGGAAAGTGCATATAAATCGCTGAAGGCAAGTCGGCGCGCATTACCCGTTTTTTGCAACTTGTGTAAATTCACTTTAAGATATACCCCCAAGGCAGTCAAAACAGACAAATTCGTTTTTCGCATTTTATACAGATTTCGTAAAACCCTCGCTTTATCCACACCCGGTAATCGTTAAATCCCCTCTAAACGTTATAATCCTCACAACCCGACTCTATACTAATTTTTCGCCTTCCGCCTTGTCATCTTCGCCCAACTGTTTTAATAGCCGCTTGCGGACAAGCGTCTCCAGGCGTTTACGTTCGGCGGCGGTATTTTCCTTGAGCGGAATCTGCCCGCCCGCCAGAGAGTTGTGGCCGCCGCCCGAACCCCGCCGGCTCACCAGCTTGCGCATCACCAGGTCCGCGCGGGCGCTGGCCTCACTGGTGCGCAGCGACATTTGCAGCTTGCCCTGGGCGAAGGCGCTGCAAAACGACCACGTCGTCAAATCATCCCGCAACAGCAAATCCGCAATTTCCGCGATCATGTCCGGGTTGTCGATTTCTCCCAAACATGTCGCCACGCAATGTTTCCACGCCCGGGCGTTGCGCAATCCGTCAGCGAGCATCTTGAAGTAACTGCGCTCCACCCGCCCGCGCTGGATTTCACTGAGCATCCGCAGATTCGCCAGCGGATACAGCAACTGAATCGCCCCAATATCCACCGCCGTCGCCTGCATGCCCATGTCCTGCGTATCCGACCGAATCGCGTAAATCAGCCCCGTCGCCAGCGGCGTATCCGGCAATATATCCAGAAACTGCAAATACTCGTATAGGATTGTTGCCGTCGCCCCATAGTTGCTGCGCACATCCGTAAACGTACACTGGCGGGTTCGCGGCCGAATCGGGTGGTGGTCGATGACGATATCCGGCAAAACCCCCTCCGGCAGCGAATTGTTTCCCGTGCCCGGTTGCGTATCCACCATGGCGATTAAATCGAACGAGAAAACATCCAGTTCGCTCAGCGGCCGCAGGTTCAATTGCAGATACCGCGCCAATGCCCGGTTCTCCGCCCGCCCCACGCTCCCGCCGTGCGCCAGCGAACACGATACCTTGCTGACCACGTTCGCAATGCGACGCAGCGCCACCGCCGAGGCAATGGCGTCCGCGTCCGGATTATCCTGCATTACAATCAGCAAACTTGTTTCGCCCGTCAGGAGTTCTTTTAACTTCGCCACTCGCGCGGGAGTTTTATTGTGTGCCTGCGCCATTTTATTATCCCGGCCCACAACTTACGTTATGGGTTCTTACATTATTTATTGTTTGTGGTTGCCATGAATGTTCGACCCGCAATTCTCGTCGTGAGCTTCATTATCGATGATCAGAATCTAAAATTCCCCCGCGCCGAAGAAGGCGTCCCGCAAAGAACGCAACCTGCGCTCCAGCACCTCGTAGGAATAATACTTTCGCCCCAAGGCGAAATTATGTTCCACAATCTCCTCCCGATACGCCTTATCCTCCAGTACGCGGCGCACCTCTTCCACCACCGATCGCTTCACATAACCGTCCATCTCCACGGTTCTGAAACCCCGCGGCTCGATGTCACGAATAAAAATCGAATAGCGATTCACCAGCAGCGGCTTCTTGAAATAAATCGCCTCCAGGAAGGCGTTGCCGAATCCCTCATATAAACTCGGGTACGTCACCAGATCAGCGTTCATATAAGCATCGCTCAACGAGTAAAATTTGCCGTTTTTTTCATCTTCCCACCGACGCGGGCGCATCTGGCGCGAAATCAACCGCATATCCACTCCCACGCTCATGGCGTAATCAGTCAGAAATTCGCGGTACTCCGGACCCTCATCTCCGGCGTCGTGCGACACCACCAGAATATATTTTGGATCTTTCAGCCGCCGCACCAGTTCGATGGCGTGTTCGATGCCCTTGCGCGACACAATCCGCGTAGGTTGTAAGATCATGATGTCTTTTTCGCTAAGACCGATGTCCTGTCGAAACGTCGAGGAAAAGCCATCCATCTCCGGCAATGCGATATTGAAATCATGCACGTTGGGAATTACCGATGCGGCAATCCCCGTTCGGTGCGCCAACTGCTCCTGCGCCGGCGTGTTAATTACCGCATGGCGCAGGTTCGCCAGTTTCGGCGGGAACGCCATCTGTAAATAATCCGCCGCGGCGTTAATCGCATAACGATCCCGCTCCCAGTAAAAATCATGATGATGCGCCACCGCCGGAATACACGTTTCCGCCAATACCTCCGTCAAGGCCAATCCTAGCGGAATGTGCATCGGAATCGTCAGGCAGTTTTCCGCAACGATAATGTCGATGTTAAACGCCTCGATAAACTCATAGAGTTTGTCCTTCAAAAAACTTTTTTCCGCCTGAATGCGCGCCGTGCATTCCCGCGTCCGGCTGCGGTGGCCGAATACCTGCCCATTGATCCACTGGTTCTCCGGATGTTCGAAAAACGCCTCCGGAACCTCCATGCTCTGCTCCGATTCGTGGTCCAACTGCCCGCCGAACCAAAAACTCTCAAAACCATCCCGCGCCAGCACCTCCGCCCATTTCCGCGCCTCCAGCGACACCCCATCCGTTCCCGAAAACCGTGTCGATACAAACCCGAAATGAAGATGTTTAATCAACTCATCAGCCGCCATACATACGCTATCCTTCGCTCCCGCCATAAATTAGGTAAATTGCCGCGTCCAGCCATGAGTTTTAACACCCAAACCGCTGTTGTCAAGCCATCCGGCGGAAATCGTCCATCCCGCCTGAAATTTCCTTTTTTTACCGCTATTTCCGGCCTTATGGCGGCAAACCTTAGACTCAACTGAATACATCGCTCTTAAATTGACGATGGATATTAGGTCGAAAATCCGCTATAATGGTCGGCCCAGATGATAGTTATAAACATGGTTTAACTTCGAGGAGTATAATGCAACTAAAGCTTACTTTCCTGGGTGCGGCCCAAAATGTCACCGGTTCCCGTTATCTTCTCCAGGCCAACGGTCGCAAGTTGCTTATTGACTGCGGCCTATATCAGGAGCGGCAATTCCAGGGCCGTAACTGGGATCCTTTCCCTATTCCCCCCGCTGAGCTTGACGCTATTTTGTTAACCCACGCCCACGTGGACCATTGCGGCCTGTTGCCCAAACTCGTCCGTGACGGTTTTGCCGGTAAAATCTATTGCACCGAACCAACCGCCGAAATCGCCCGCATTGTTCTCATGGACGCTGCCAAACTGGCTGTTGAAGACGCCGCTTTCAAGAAAAAACGTCATAAACGCGAAGGCCGCCAGGGTACATTTGCTGACGAACCGCTTTATACCGTTGAAGACGCCCAACGCTGTCAGGACATCTTCGCGCCCGTGCCTTACGACCGATCCATAACTCTGTTCGATAACCTGGACGTTTGTTTTCGTAACGTCGGTCATATTCTTGGCGCTGCCGCCATCCGCGTCGAAACCCGTTATAATGGCGATACGCGTTCGTTGCTTTTCAGCGGCGACCTCGGCCGCTGGGATAAACCCATTCTTCTTGATCCCGCCAATTTTGTTCAGGCCGATTACATCGTTTGCGAATCCACCTATGGTAACCGTAATCATGAGGAAACCGCCGACATCAAACAACATCTTTGCGAAATCATTAATAAAACCCGCGCTGAAGGCGGCAATATCGTCATTCCCAGCTTCGCCATCGAACGCGCCCAGGAACTGCTTTATTACCTGAATGAGCTGTTGCTGGAGGACTGCATTCCTCATTTGATGACTTTTGTGGACAGCCCTATGGCTATCAGCGTCACGGAAGTATTCAAACATCATCCTGATCTATTCGACCAGGATATGCGCGAACACCTGCGAAATCATGAATCGCCTTTTGACTTCCCCGGCCTGGTAATGACCCGCACCACCCGACAGTCAAAAGCCATCAATCACATCCAGGGCACAATCCTGATTATCGCCGGCTCCGGTATGTGCACCGGCGGCCGTATCAAACACCATCTTGTCAATAACATTACCCGTCCCGAATCCACCATTCTTTTCGTCGGCTATCAGGCTCACGGCACCCTGGGGCGCATTATTGTTGATGGGCAGCCCGAAGTGCGCATCCTGGGTCAAACTTACCCCGTCCGCGCTCGCATCGAGCGTATTTTTGGATTTAGCGCCCACGCCGACCAGGGTGAATTGCTTCGTTGGCTTGGTGAAATCGGCAATATACCCCGTCGGGTTTTTGTCACCCACGGCGAAGCCGAAGTCGCCCACGAGTTCGCCCAACTGCTCACCGACCAGAAAAATTGGCCCACCCACGTCCCGGAATATCAGGAAACAGTTGAATTAATGTGATATAATATAGTTAATTACAACTTTTAACAGTTTCTTGTTATGGGCGATTGTACGCAACTGAAAATGCCACGGCATGTTATGAAGGTCGCTTCAGGTCGGCCCAAAGGGTTTGATATTATCCGTTTACCCGACCGTGACTTTTTCGTTGATTTTTTATATAATAAGCGAGATTGTGTCAGAAAAGTCACATGAATCCATGGGTTTTAAATTATACGCGAAAGGGTTATTAATATGATTATCCGGAGCAAAAAACAAGGATCAGTCACGTTCGTTTTTGATGGTGCTTCCAACGCCAAAAAAGTCTTTCTGGCCGGAACCTTTAATCATTGGGATCCCACCGCCAAACGTATGACCAAAAGCAAGGACGGCACTTTTAAATCCCGCCTGGAGCTCGAACCCGGCCGCTATGAATATAAATTCGTCGTGGACGGCCAATGGCGCAACGACACCAACGGCGAAGAAACCGCTCCCAATGAGTTCGGCGAAACCAACAACGTCGTCCAGGTCTCCTGACTTTTTCCGTTTTCAATGAAAGTAGGGCGGGCCATGCCCGCCATGTTTTGGGGTGGGTCTATAATCCACGCGGTTATTTCATGTATCGCCGGCGTCCTCGCCGGCCTGGGGCATTCTTGCTGACGAGATGTCGGCGATACGTTTAATATCATCCGCGCTAATCCGCGCAATCCGCGGTTTCGATTAAACTGGGCGTGCATTCATGTTGATTAGCGGTTTCAATAAGTCGATCCCAATAAGTCTGATTCAGCAAACAGCCGGGATCGACGTGGTCTAGGCGGCCGAAGTAGGCGTCCGCCCGCGCACGGCAGCCGCCGCAGTAATGGCGGTAATCACACACGCGGCAATTGCCCTCGCGGGCGTCACGATCGCAGAACATATCCCACCAGTCGTTTTGCTGAAAAATTTCCGTAAACGGTTTTTCCCTCACATTGCCCATGATGCGGCCGGGCATATAAACGCACGGCGTCACATCGCCGTTGGGTTGAATGCACGCATAGGTGCGTCCCGCGCCGCAGCCGCCGAGGTAACGGGCGACCACGCGCGCCTTCACGCCCGGCCCGTTACCGGCGTGACTGCACGACACCAAACCGTCTTGGCCCGCGTGCATCAAACATAACCGCCCGAATTGTGGCGCGGTGCTGATAACGCCGATTTGTCGCGTCTGCATCCAATCATGTAATAGCTTCAATAATTCCTCGCGCTGCTGCGGCGTAATATCGAGATGGGCCATATCCGCACCGCGGCCGACGGGAATGAAATTGAAGTGGGCGAAACACCCCACGCCTTCGGCGATGGCGAATCGAATCATCGCATCCACTTCATGATAGTTTTCACGGTGCACACACATGGCGATGCCGGCCCGCAGGCCTTCCGTGGCGACCACGTTGTGAATACCCGTCACGGCGCTGCGCCACATCCCTGGCTGGCCGCGAAATTCATCGTGTCGCTGCGGATCCACCGAATCCAGCGACACCTCAACATAACGCACGCCCAATTTCGCATAACGCTTGCAACGCTCCGGCGTCAATAAACCGCCATGCGTAGCCAGGCTGGTGTGCATCCCATATTTTTGGCAATGGGACAAAACCGGCTCCAGGTCCGGATGTAATGTCGGCTCGCCGCCGGCAAAAGCAATCATCGCCATATACGCCCGGCCGAACTGGTCGACCAGGTTGAGTTTCTCCGGTAGGGTAAGCTCACCCTCAGCAGTCCGATGATCACTGCTTTGATAACAATGGTTACAGCGCAGATTGCAGCGATTGGTAAAATTCCAAACGGCAAACAGTGGGTTCTCCCATCGCTGCGGCACAGTCAGGCCGTAACGGGCAATGCTCCGTGCAGTTGCAATCACGCCGCGCAACGTCGGCGTATTCCCGGATAGCTTTTCGCGCAACTGATCCCGGCTGAGCTTGCCCCGCAACCAATCCAGAATCAGGTGAATCGGCGCATACGCCGCTCGTTCATGCAAAGGAGCCTTCGGATCGGCATAGGTTTGAATCGCCCGCAATAAATGTGGCCGGGCGTTGCCGGGGCGCTCGGCCGTCAACCAGGCCGTGATGCGCCGCACCCAACCCCGATTCATCCAGTCTTCCAATGGATGGTGACTATCCAGAGATGCCGGTGGCGCAGCAATCTCGGATGGAATGTCAGCTTTCCTCGGAGTTGGTAACGTCATGATGTCGCTTTCGTAATTTTAATTTTGCCATGAACCGTTGGCCGCGGGGATGAGACGTGCGATACCAAACGATTGTTCGATAAGATACGATATAGCCAATCCCACCCACAATAAAAGCGATAAGCAGGCTGCCCACCCATAGTTCCACACCTAATTTCACCAACAGCGACAATGCTTCATGCCAGAATTCCGGCTCGAAGATATGGGAAATAATATAACTAAAACTGCGGAGGTTTTTAAGCATTTCGTTAACCTGCTCGTACCCCAGCGCCGGCCGGTTAAGATATTGACCCAGGAAAAATCGCCCCAATAGATAACTCGGATAATAAATCGGCACAAACGTCAAGGGATTCGATATCCACACCAGCGGCACGCCAACGCGGCGGTTTGCTTTGAACAATGACGCCAATAAAATCACCAGCAGCATCTGCACACCGATGGTAGGCGTCCACGCCACAAACAATCCCAGCGCAATACCCAAGCTCAAGCGATGCGGCGTATCATCGGCATGCAGGATGCGATATATCACAAAGCGTTGTACGCCAACCAGGATTTTTCTCAACGACATCATATCAACGTATCGATGGCCACCTTATCGGAAGGTTATCGTCTAAATGTCACATTATATCGGATATTTCCGGTTAATGGCGTCAATAACCAGTTTTGGTGCGATATTTTTCATGGCGTGGTCGGGATGCGGACTATAACGTCGCCGGCGGGGAATATCGCTCCCGGCCTGCACCACGCCGTCCATCTGACCGAAGGGACCGACAAGTCGGGGGTTTGTCGGGCCGTATAGCCCGACCACCGGTGTTCCTAACGCTGCGGCGATATGCAGTGGTCCCGAATCGTTACCCACCACCCAGCGTGCCTCCTTCAGTAGCGCAACCAATTGTCTCAGCGTGGTTTGCCCGGCCAGATTAATGACACCGGCATCCGCGTGTAGGGTGGGTCTCTGACCCACCTTTCCTTGAGTAATTGCCTCGGCTATAGCTTTTTCCTCCCCACCACCGGCAAGAATAACCAGCCTGATATTATGTATTTTTTTCAAAGAAGTTACCAACTCCACCCAATTTGCCACGGGCCAACGTTTGGCCTCATGGGTTCCGCCGGGTAAAATCACATAGTATCCTTCTCCCTGGCCCAATCCAAACCTCATTAATAGCGTCACAGCCTGAGTTGTCGCTTCTGCGTCAAGATTCATGTCAAAACACAAAGACTCTGTATCTACACCGATCGCACGGGCAACCTGTCGGCACTCTTCGACATGGTGCAAATCGGGATCAACCTTGATCGGGTGGGTATAAAATCGCGCAGCGCCTTCACGAGCATGGGCAAATCCAACACGCACCGGCGCACCGGTCGCACGAGTTATAAAGCCGCTGCGGAACAAGCCTTGTAAATCAATCACCAGATCAAATTGTCGTCGCCGCAACTGACGCAGCAATTGTAAAAAATCACGGGTGGCCCCATAACTTATCCCAAGGCGGGCAAATCGCTTACGATCGAAAAGAATTTTTTCATCCAACGCCGGTTTTCCCGGCAAAATATCGGCAAACTCCGGCCGAACCAGCCAGTTAATCATCGTTTTGGAAAACCGCCGCCGTAATCCATGCAACACCGGCAGCGCCCGTACGATGTCGCCCAAGCTGCTGGGCTTGACGATCAGTATTCGCTCGAAGGTGCTATGTCTCAAATCAAGCATGGATTCTAATTTTCCAGTCCTGAACGTTTCCTGGCTTGCCGGGATAGATAGCGCCATAACTGACGCTCTCTCTCAGAGTTAGGATGCCTGAACACACGTTTGGTTTGGAGATTTTGTAATATGTAACCCGAGAATACCGCTACCCGGTCACGGTTGGTTATGTTATCCAATTCCAAGGAAGACGCCGCCAGGCGAATTATTGTTTGGTAATGTCTAAAGTATCGAAGCCAGTATAAACGACTCAGGCCGTCAAGGTCGATTAAGTAAGGCAGCCACAGGATGTTGTCCTGTTTATCCTGCGTTTTTTGGATGAGAATATTACTGACTTTACAATCTCGATGGTTCAGGCCAAATTGGTCTAAATTACGCAATATTTCGCCAAGTTTTCGGCATAAATCATATCTTTGGCGTGATTTTTGGGGCAAATTTTGATTTTCCAGCAAAGTGAGTTTTAGGTTTTGGGAATCCGGTATTTTTTCCGTGATGAAGATACTCTCGAAAATAAATCCCCAGCGGAAATGTTCCATCGCTGCCAGCGGCCAGGCTGTCGGAATGTCACGCATGATGAGAGCATGTGCCCAAAGCCACTGGCGCATCGCCCGGCTACGCCGCAACGCCTGCCAAAATCCTCGCAAGCCTGAACGAACCCGCGTGTGCTTGATGATAATGGGGATGCTATGAGAACCTATTTGTAATTCCATTTCCCGCACGGTGTTATGGCCACCCTGCTTTATGACGGTTCCCTCGGTCAGCAATCTTTCCGGCTTGGCCAGGGCGTTTCGCCAATCATCGACAGTGAATGTCAGCCGGCTGGCAAGGTATTCATCTTTCGGGTAACGGTATTGCAAATACACCTGAGCGGACCAGCCATCCGAAAGTTTGATGTGCCGGGCATAACGGCTGTTACGCAAGCAGCGCCTTTCGCGGGCGCGCATCACCCGAGCATCGTGTCGGCGGGCCAATGTCATTAACTTCAGGTAGTAATTTTGTAATTTGTCATCACTCATTACCTGATGAGGCTGAATAGTTTTTAGATATCCTCCAATCAGATGCTTTATAGTGCTCTGGGGTAATTTATGTCTCAACGCAGCGATGATAACGGCAAGATTGGCCTGTCGGTCCTTATGCATGGGATCAGCGGAGGCGTGGCCGGAGCGAGGTTGAATCGTAACTGATTGTAAATCCGTAACATAGGCGTTTTTGGGGCCGTCACTACAGGCATTTTCAATAAGGATATTTCCCGCATGAAGGTCATGGTGAACAATGCCGGCGCAATGGAGCCGGGCAATCGCTGCTCCTG